>SYFN01000158.1 GCA_005800405.1 Burkholderiales bacterium | reverse complement strand
GTCCAGCGCCTTCGTCGCTGCACCCCGGTGATGATTTCTATTTTTGAATGGCTTCCTGAAGACATAGGCATATCCATAGTCGTATTCCTATCCGTTAGTTTAAGGAATACCGATGGATCGGTCTTCTAGGGGGCTATTTCACGTCAACCCAAGAACCTGCTTATGCGACTTGCAAGCAATTCCTCCCGCGCTACTCGCCGGCATGCCTGTTTTACGCTGATCGAAATCATGGTCGTCGTGGTCATCATGGGTGTGTTGGCCGCTTTGCTCGTGCCACGACTCATGGATCGCACGGATGATGTACGCATTCTCGCGGCAAAACGGGATATCGCCACGCTGATGCAGGCACTCAAGCTCTATCGTCTGGATAACCAGCGTTAGCCAACGACTGAGCAGGGTCTGCAGGCCTTGATTGCCCATCCGACCAATGGTCCTCAGCCAGCCAACTGGAAAACCGGTGGTTATATCGAGAGGCTCAACAAAGACCCTTGGGGAAATCCGTATCAGTATTTGTCGCCGGGTACGCGCAGTGAGGTGGATATTTTTTCTTATGGTGCCGATGGTCAGCCCGGTGGTACCGGTAATGATGCCGACATCGGTTCCTGGGCGGACTGAAGCGCAGCAGCATCGAGGCTTCACCCTGCTGGAGGTGCTGGTGGTGCTGGTGATTGTCAGCGTTCTGCTGGGTGCAGTCGCGCTCAATGCGATGCCAGGAAATAGACAGTTACTTCGGGATGATGCGCAGCGGATTGCTTTACTGCTACAAGCTGCACGCGATGAGGCGATTGTCCGGAATCGTGCTATTGCTTTCGAAATCGATGAAAAGCGCTACCGTTTCTTGATCCGGCAGAACGACAGCTGGCAAGTCGTGACCGATGATGTACTCCTGCGCGAACGTGAATTTCGTCGCACTCCTTTATTTATTGTGCTGACACCGCCGACATCAGATCACTTGCCGCTGCGTATCGTCTTCTGTCGTGAACCCGTGGATAAGCCATTTGTACTGCGATTGACCCTGGAGGCAGACAGCACAAGCATTCAGGCCGACGGCATCGGTAATTTTCAGATGCAGTGAAAGCCATTTGGAGTCATCCACGATATGTCTCAGCAAAACAAAAATCATCCAAGATTCAATCAGGGTTTCACCTTGCTTGAAGTGCTAGTGGCATTAGTCATCATTGGCATTGCCCTCGCAGCCAGTTTGTGTGCGGTCGCCAGTCTTACCCAAAATAGTAGTGATTTGCGTACGGCGATGATGGCCACCTGGTCGGCAGAAAATCGTCTGACACAAATCAGGCTTGCGCATGAATGGCCACCGATCGGACGACGCGTTTTTTCTTGTGCACAGGCTGAACTGCTTTTGCGTTGCGAGGAACAGATTTATCCAACGCCCAATCCGGCTTTTCGCCGAGTAGAGGTGGCTGTAGCGGATGAGCGCGAGGGATCGCACCGTATCATCATGTTGTCTCAGATCGTTCCTAATGCCATCTAATTCGTTTGATTCGAGCGGGTCGCAGCGCGGGCTCACACTGGTCGAGTTACTGGTTGCGATGACGATGATGGCTTTTGTCGCGGTACTCGGCTGGCGTGGTCTCGACAGCATCACGCGTGCTCGCATTAGCCTTCATGAGGAGCTGGCACAAACGCGTGGTTTGCAACTGGCTTTTGCACAAATGCAGACCGATTGTATGAACGTCGTGAATCTCGCCGAGATCGATGGTCGGCAGGCAGTGGAACTTGAATAGGTGCGCTTTACACTCGTTCGCCGAACACAGCCGGAAGCGCAGCCCGGAGCGCTGCAGCTGGTAACGTATCGTCTGCGCGATGGTTCGCTTACACGAGAAGAATCACCCCCAACGCGGGATCTCGTACGCCTGAATCAATACCAGCAACTCGCAACGTCATCAGCATTACCGGGAGTGCGTCTGCAATCTGGCGTGCAATCGATGCAATTCCGCGTATGGGCAGATGATGGCCGTGGCTGGCGCAGCAGGGGTAGTGGCGACAGTAGCATGCCCACATCACGCTCTGCACTGACGAATCCTCAGGCTGGCACCACTTCGACGCAGATTCTCTGGACCGGACTGGAAGTCGCATTACAGTTGCCAGGACGTGAGGCTAGCCTCACAAAGATATTTATGCTGGGCGCAGTATGAGTTCAAGTCACTCTCCGAGGATATCGTATGGCACTGAATCAGCGGACATCTTGCGTGTACGACAGCAAGGCGTCGCAGTGATTATGGCGTTGCTATTGACAACGCTGGCCATCACCATCGTAGCCAGCCTTTTTTGGCAGCAGCAGGTGCAGGTACGCTCGATCGAAAATCAGCGCATGCAATTGCAAAAGCACTGGATCTTGCGCGGCGCACTCGATTGGGCACGACTGATCTTGCGTGAAGACGGCAAATATTCCGCCATTGATGATCTCTCCGAGCCCTGGGCCGTGCCCTTGTCGGAGACGCGACTGGATCAATACGTCGATGCTGCTTCACGTGAAGTAGCCCCGAGCGCAACACTCTCGGGTTCAATACAAGACGCACAAGCGCGTTTCAACCTTACCCGACTGGCTGCCAGCGGTGAGGTGCCGCGTATCGAAGTTGCCGCTTTCGAGCGACTCTTATCAGCACTCCAGCAGAATCCATCACTCGCGCGTGCTGCTGCCGAGCAGATTGCTGCCAGCCAGCGTCACTCTGGCATGGGTACTGATGCGGCACGACCTATCAGTTTTTTACAAGTAGATGACTTGCTGGCCGTGGCCGGCTTTACACCGGCAGTCATTGCAGCAATTCGCGATGAGGTAATTTTTTTACCGCGTACCACGCCTTTAAATGTCAACACCTCCAGCACGCCTGCCCTGGTCGCACGTCTGCCTGCCTTATCGCTCAGCGATGCGAATGCCCTGATTGCGCGTCGACGCACCGCCGCTTTTGTCGATCTGAATGATTTCAAGACGCGCGTACCGGGCGTGGAAAGTGATCTGGATCAGCTGTCGGTAGCGACCCGGTTTTTTCTGGTGATCGGACGGGTGAGTATGCGCGAGTCGATGATGCAGGTACAGGCGCTCATTGAACGCCAAGGTACGATGACACGCCTGCTGTGGGTACGCGAGATCTGAAGCATGCGCAACAAAGGAAACACCATCACCTACCTGCGTTTACCGCCGCGTACTGCTATTGATAAGACTCGAAACATCACTGATATTGCAGTGCCTTATGCGGTCACTCTGCGGGGTAAGCTGTTGCAGACGGGTTTCACGTCGCTCGCGCGGCCGGGTTTTGCGCTGGGTGATGCGTATACCGCGGTTCTCCTGCTTGCCGCCAGCGATATCACGCTGCTTCGGGTGGAGGTGCCACCCCTGCCAGCACACCGTTTGCATTTGGTATTGCCTGCGCTTGTGGAAGACCGCTTGATCGGTGATGCGACCGATTGTGTGCTGGCCGCAGGTAAGGAACGGGCGGGCAAGCGCACAGTCGCCGTCGTGCAGCGCGACTGGCTGTTGGCGTGGACCCGGCAGCTGCGTGAATCGGGTGTCAATCGCATACGCGCGTTGCCAGCCCAACTGTATCTGCCCTTGCAAGCCGATCATCTTGCCGCTGCATTGATGGTGAATGGTGACGCGACCGAACTCGTCATTCGCTATGCGGCAGATGAAGGTATAGGTTTGCCGATGACGGATGCCGATGAGGTGACTCTGCTCGATCAGGTGCTGCAACTGCTCTCGACGATGGCAGGTGAGCGGGTAGCCGATCTGCTCCTGCCGCCCGATTGTGTCGATGAATACCAAGCCGCACAAGCGTCTGGCCGGCACTCAGTAAAACTGGGTGTCTTGCATGAAATGAACTGGGCCAGTCTGATCGATGCCGCCAGTGACGCCGAACCGGATCTGATGTCCGGTGTCGTAGAGCCCGAATCTGCAGGTATTGAATGGCAGCGCTGGAGGTGGCCAGTTCGTCTGGCCTTGTTGCTGGGGGTTGTGAATACCGTCGCGCTGTAAATTGACAGCTGGCGTTTGCAGCACGAGGCCGCAGGTTTAAAGCTTGCGATGGTAGAGACCTATCGGCGCAGTTTTCCCAATGAGACGGCAGTCCTTGATCCGCTAGCGCAAATGCAGCGCAAGATCGCTGCGTCACGCCAGCGTGCGGGTGAAACTGCGCCGTCTGATTTTCTCGCACTCGCCGCCGCCTTCGGTGATGCATGGACTACCTTCCAAACGCAAACCGGGACAGGTACGCAGGCCATTGCCGCTATTGCGTACCGCGACCAGACGCTGGAGATACGTTTTAAACCAGCCGTCAAGCTGTCCATTGAAGCGGCGCAGTCTGTGCTGGCCACACACGCGCTACAGGCCCGCGCGATGGATTCCGAGGGTGGGGCAAGTGTCTGGCAGGTGCGCAGCATATGATGAATACGGCCTTGCGTTTGACCATGCGTGCGCGTCAGCGCATCGCCGCTGCTTGGTAGGGGTTTACGCTGCGCGAGCGTCGTCTGCTGACGCTGGGTAGTGTCGTGTTCGCCATGCTGCTGTGCTGGTTATGGGTGTCGATCCTGCAATCAAAATGCGCAAAACAATACAACAGCAATTGCCTGCGTTGCGTACTCAGTCGTTGCAATTGCGCGCGCTGGCGCAGGAAGTCGCAGCTCTGCCACCTGTTGCGCCAGTGACGCAAGTCTTGTCACGCGAGGAGCTTGAGCGCTCACTGCTGGAATCGGGCTTGAGGGCGGAGCAAGCCACATTCAATAACGGTATATTCAAGTTGAATTTTTCGGATGTCGCGTTTTCCACATTGACCGATTACTTGCAAGAGATGCAGCGCGGACAGCAACTGACGGTCATTGAAGCCACGATGACTGCGCGTGATCGCATCGACAGAGTCGATGCCAAGCTCTCCTTGCAGCGACCTTCATGAAAGCAGTGCTCATCTGGATTGCCGCTGCATTACTGATCGTGAGCATCATAGTCACGGCAACACTACCAGCCACATGGCTGGCGCCAGTCGTGGAGCAGCAGACAGGTGGTCGGTTCTCATTAGGAGATGCCACGGGCAGATTGTGGCAAGGCTCGGCATTACTGGGTGTGGTTCGTTCAGGTGACCAATCCGCGAGGGCGCTGGCACCACTCGTGCCACTACTTCCAGGACGGTTTCACTGGCGATTGTCACCCCTGCCGCTGCTGGGTCGCGTTGACATGCATATCGATAACCGTGATGTGCTGACAAAGTCGGTTCAATTGCGGGGCAATTGGCATCAATCGGCATTGACGCCGTTGGTACTGATGCTGCAAGCGGAGCGACTGTCAGCGCTGGGCGCACCACTCAATACGCTCAAGCCATCGGGTGGCATGCGTCTGTCATGGGGGACGCTCATGTTCTCAAGCACGTCGGATGGCATAACGATAGATGGCCGCATGCAGCTCGACATGACAGAGATTGCATCGACCTTATCACCGATCAAGCCATTGGGCGCATATCAGCTGCAATTTGACTGGCGCGGCACACGCGCACAGCTCAGACTGAAAACCTTGTCTGGACCCTTGCAGCTTCAGGGTGGCGGTGTGCTGGCCAATGGTCGGTTAGAGTTTTCAGGCGAGGCATGGGCACAGGAAGGACGGGACAGAGACTGGCGATTCTGCTCAATCTGCTTGGGCAGCGACGTCATCAAGGGAACCGCAACATCATCGCGTTTGAGTTCAAATGACCACTATGACAGCCTGCACTATGACACCCGGCGCCCATCGCCAGCAAGTAGGGTTGTCCTGGGCTTTTTTATTTTCTGCATTTACCTTGTATTGTCATCTGCCAGAGCGCAGGACCCGTCCTCGAGTCGGGCGACATTGAATTTTGTTGGCGCAGATATCGAATCCGTAGTACGAGCCATCGGCCATTACACCGGTAACACCTTCATCATCGATCCGCGCGTCAAAGGCACGATCAATCTTGTCTCCGAAAAGCCGGTGACTAAAACACAGGCCCTTGAAATGCTGAGCTCCGTTCTGCGCTTGCAGGGTTATGCAGTGGTACGCACGGCTGACTATTTGAAAGTCGTACCGGAGGCCGACGCGAAGCTTCAGGCCGTACCTGTACTGACGAGTAAAATCCGCGGCGATCAGATTGCAACACAGATTTTTCGCCTGAATCATGAATCAGCTGCCGGACTGGTGACGATACTGCGTCCACTGATCTCCGCCAACAACACCATCAGTTCCGACCCCACAAATAACACACTGATCATCACAGACTATGCTGATAACCTGAAGCGGCTATCGCGCCTCATTGCGTCCCTAGATACGCCCGCTATCGGGGAACTGGAGGTCATTCGGCTTGAACATGCGCTTGCCATTGATCTGACCGTCACGATCAATCGCATGCTGGATTCGGGCACAACGCCAGGTACGGTTGATCCGGGACGCGACATGCTGCTCGCCGATACCCGTACCAATTCCATCATTATTCGCGCGCCAACCGCCGGGTGCGCCCATCTGGCGCGCAACCTGATTACCAAACTCGATCAGCCCACTGCCTTGCCCGGCAACGTACATGTGGTGTATCTGCGCAATGCCGAAGCCACGCGTCTGGCACAAGTGCTGCGCGCTGTGGTCGCGGGTGAATCGGGCGCCACCGCAGCGGGCATGATGCCGCTGACCCAGATGCCAACGTCTGCACCGGCCCAACCAGCTACCGCGCAACAGACTGGGGGCTTGCAGTCACCTCCAACATCGCCGGGAATACAACAGAGCTCGCTACCTACCGGTGGTGCAGGCGAATTCATCCAGGCTGATCCCACCACCAATACCTTGATCGTCACCGCCAACGAGCGCGTCTACCGAAATCTGCGCAATATCATTGATCAGCTTGATGCACGACGTGCGCAAGTGTATGTCGAGTCATTGATCGTCGAAGTCAGCGCCGAGAAGGCAGCAGAATTAGGGGTGCAATGGGCTGCGCTCTCTGGTGATGCCGGTAGTCGTTTTCGCGTCGGGGTCCTAACCGGGTTTTCTACCGAAGGTAATAATCTCGCATCGCAGGCAGCCTCCTTACTTGGTCCCAACAAGACCGCACTACCGCCGGGAAATGGGCTGAGCATGGGTGTGCTCAGCCAACATAACGGGCAGCTGGGTCTGAGCGTACTGGCGCGTGCGCTGGAGCGCGATGTCAAAGCCAATATTCTTTCCATGCCCAATCTGATCACACTCGATAACGAAGAGGCACGCATTATCGTCGGTCAGAACGTGCCTTTCATTAGGGGTCAGTTCACGACACCTGCTTCGGGTGGTACTGCGGGTGTGAATCCCTTTCAAACTATTGAGCGGCGTGACATTGGTTTGTCACTGCGCGTGCGGCCCCAGATTTCGGAGGGCGGCACGGTGAAGATGGCGATTTATCAGGAAACCTCGAATATTCAGCAATCGACGACCTCGAGTCTGATTACCAGCAAACGTTCAATTGACACCAATGTGCTGGTCGATGACGGGCAGATTATTGTGCTGGGTGGATTGATCGAAGATACCGTCAATGACAGTGTCGAGAAAGCCCCTGGCCTTGGCAGCATACCCATTATTGGCTATCTGTTTCAGTATCAATCGCGCCGTCGTGGCAAAACCAATCTCATGGTGTTTCTTCGACCTACGGTGGTCCGAACAGATGCGCATACGGTCGCCGTGGCCAGTGATCGTTATGACTACATTCGCGGTGCTCAATTCGAGATACAACCTGAGCCGAATGCGCTGCTGCCACGCATAGAGACGCCTGCGCTGACACCGCTTAAGGATGGCAAACCGGTGGGTGGCGCGATGCTGCAGAGGCCGGATGATCCGATAGTATCCCCGCCTGCCAATTCACCATCAAAGGCACCTTTCGGGACTTTTCCTGTCGAACCGCCAGTGATTGATTTGCGTTAAAAGAAAAGGCGAGAGAAAAACATGGCTGTCATGCATGATCCGCGTTTGTTACCTTTTAGCTTTGCACGCGATTTCGGCTTGCTTGCCCAGGCAGCAGATGATGCGGTGGATATCTGGCTATCGGATACGACCATGCCCACTGCGGTGGCTAAAGTCGGCCGGTGTTTTGGGCGCGCACGTTTAAATACTTTGTCGCAAGAGCAACTGGACGCTGCGATCGCACGCGCGTATGCAGGATCAGGCAGTGACGCTGCGCAGGTGGTCGATGAGGTGGAATCAGACTTTGATCTTGCGCGATTGATGCAGGAAATGCCAGCGATTGAAGATTTACTGGAGTCTGCAGACGATGCCCCGGTAATACGCATGATCAATGCGCTGCTGACCCAAGCGCTGCGTGAAGGCACGTCGGATATTCACATCAAACCCTTCGAGCAAATTTCGATTGTTCGTTTTCGTATCGATGGGCGACTACGCGATGTCGTGAGACCCAAAAAAGCGATTCATGCTGCGCTGATATCGCGTGTGAAGATCATGTCGCAACTTGATATTGCAGAAAAACGTTTGCCGCAGGATGACCGCATCACGCTGCGCGTAGGTGGCAAGCCGGTGGATGTGCGCGTCTCCACTTTACCCGCCGGCCACGGAGAGCGCGCTGTCTTGCGATTGCTGGACAAGAAGGGTAGCCGTCTGGATCTGCAACAGCTGGGTATGAGCCAGAACACGCAGGCACAGTTCGATCATCTGATCAGTCAACCTCGCGGCATTGTGCTGGTAACGGGGCCCACCGGCTCAGGCAAGACCACGACGCTGTATGCAGCACTCACGCGACTTAATGCAGTGACTACCAACATACTGACGGTAGAAGACCCCATCGAATATGAATTGCCAGGTGTCGGGCAAACGCAGGTCAACGCCCGTATCGACATGAGCTTTGCGAAAGCATTGCGCGCCATTCTCCGGCAGGATCCAGATGTCATCATGATCGGTGAGATACGCGATCTGGAAACC
>SYFN01000157.1 GCA_005800405.1 Burkholderiales bacterium | reverse complement strand
GCAGCGGAACAATCCGCTTAAAGCGGATAAATTCGCAGCGTTTTTAACAAACTTTTAAAATAATTGCCCAAAAATTAGGCAGTTCAAAAATTGCTGAGTAAAGTTCCTTGTAAAAGGGATTTGTTCAGCGCTTCCTTAGGTTCTTTGATATTGCTTGAATTGTTTTCAAATAACCAATGTTGCTTCGAGAAAGCGCTGATGACATCAATGCGGAAGCTTTTGTGGCAAGATCACCGGCGTTAAGACCTCGATTTTATGAATGCCCGTGTCGCACAGCGGCGCTGGCTTACCATCCAACGTGGATTGATTCAGTGCCTCCTTAACAACAATATCAAGATTAACACAACATTGCCAAAAATCCACATGCAAAATAAAGAAGTGCCACAACGCCGCCTGAGTACGTTCGATTTGATTTGCTTGGTTTTCGGGACAGTCGTGGGGGCGGGCATATTCAAAGCGCCCTCCATTGTGGCGGCGCAATCAGGCAGCGGGGTTGGGTTTTTTTTGGCATGGCTGATCGGTGGATTGATCTCAATCGCAGGCGCGCTCTGCTATGCAGAGTTATCCACCGCCTACCCCAGCGCCGGCGGCGAATATAATTTTCTGAGTCGCACTTTTGGTAGAAACTTAGCCTTCTTTTATGTGTGGGCCCGGGCCACCGTGATTGTGACCGGCTCAATGGCTATTTTGGCAATTACATTGGGCGATTACATGGCGGTGATATGGCCGCTCGGACCCTATTCCAGTTTCATTTGGGCCGCGGGCGTCATCTTGGTGCTTAGTCTGATCAATCTGGTCGGCATACACCAAAGCACGTTTACGCAAAATACCTTCACCGTTCTGGAATTTCTCGGCATCCTCGCGGTCATCGTTGCAGGTTTTTATGCTGGTAGCGCTGCCCCTTCGTGGGACCTGCTGACACAAAAAACAGGCGACACCAATTACGGGCTGGCGATGGTTTTTGTTTTGCTGACCTTTGGTGGCTGGAATGAAGTCGCGTACGCATCAGCGGAAGCTCGTGACGAAAAAAGAGGCATCTGGCGCGCGCTATCGCTAGGATTGGGTGCGGTCACCATTATGTATCTGCTTGCTAATGTGGCCTACCTGAAGGCGCTGGGTTTGAATGGGATCGCCAATTCGTCGGCAGCCGCCTATGATGTTTTTATCCTGGCCTTCGGCAAGGGCTCGGCGATGATGTTCGGCATGATCGTGATTTTCTCCTGTCTGAATTCCATCAATGCGACCATTATTTTTGGTGCGCGAAGCAACTACGCTATGGGCAATGACTATCGCGTCTTTTCATGGCTGGGAAAATGGCACTCGTCGGGTAATCCGCGCAACAGCATTATTTTGCAAGCCGGTATTGCCTGCGGCCTGATCGTGTTTGCCGCCGTGACGAGCCAGGGTTTCAAAGCCTTGGTCGAGTTTACCGCGCCGGTTTTCTGGTTTTTTGTGCTGCTGGTCGGCGTATCGCTGATCCTGCAACGACTGCGGGATCCTGACGCCGAGCGTCCGTTCAAAGTCCCGTTTTATCCGGTGTTGCCTCTGGTTTTTATCGGCTCGACTGCGTGGCTATTATGGTCCAGCATTGTGTACACAGGTACGGGTGCGTGGATCAGTTTGGTTGTGCTGCTGTCGGGTTGCGTACCACTGCTGCTGAATCGCCGACACCTGATCACTCCGATGTCAGAATCGGTCACCTGAAAAACGACTGGCGGATGAATCGATCGCAGCGATTTACCACGTCAACAAAAACGGATGTTATATGAACAGGTTTGCAGCTGCACTTTTTTTTTATCGGTACGGCTCTCGCCTTCCCACATCTTTGCAGCCGACACAACGACACCGGGGGTAGCCTCTGCCCCTACACCAGCCCAAGTACTCGCCGCAAGCACAGCAAAAATCGAATGCCCGGTGTTTCCGAAAATCGCCACGGACTATCAGACCAAATTTCTGGCTCCCATGCAAACATGGTCGAGACAACACCTGAATAAACTCGGCACAAAAAAAGTAACCTACGTGTTTTCCGGTGCGGATATTGTTACCCCACTGGCGCTCTTTCGTAACGCAGATCACTTCATACTGATCGCTGACCAGACACCGGAATACACGCCACCGCAAGAGGTCTCCCGACCCCAAATCGCCAAGGAATGCCAGACGCAGGCTTATTTTGCGCGCTACGGCTACTTCAGAACCCATGATCTCGAGGGGAAAGATTCAGTCAAACCCAGGTTCGTCAAAATGCTGGCTTACAGCATTCTGATGAGTGGTGGCGCCATAGGTAAGATGGACTACCTGAGCATTGCAAGCAATGGCAAACTCGAGATACGCGACAACCCGGCTGGGGTCAAACCAGATGGCATTCGTTTTCATGTCACCACTGCCGACAAGCGTGCCGTCCTGGTGGATTATCTGCGCATGAACCTCTCCAATGCCGGATTCCATGCTGAACCCAGGCTGCAGCAGTTTTTATCCAGCCACACGAGCGACACTATTTTCATCAAATCTGCGTCGCATCTTTTGCAAAAACATTATTTTTCGATTTTGGCAGGACTGATCACCGACCACGCGCGCAGCGTGGTTCAGGATGAGACCGGACTAGATATTGAATTGTTCAGCAGGTACTACCAGATCGATAGCTATGGCAACTTCCTGCGCCCGCATCCTCTCTGGCGAGATAGTTCCTCGGGTGTTCGGCTGCGTGATTTTTTAAGCGCAAAAAATACCTTGCAACCCCTGCCCTTTATTATTGGCTATGAAAAAACCAGTGGATCAGTGCTGCTGGTGGGTACACGTTTACAGCGTAACGCGCAAACCAATTAAAACGCACTGGAGAATGCGCGCGACCATCACCGCAGAGATTGAATGAGTGGGTTGATGAGCTTGAATCGGGCGCAATCGCCGTGCCAGCGACCGCGCAATTGGCTGGCGGAGAATCCTCCCGCCGATGTCGCGCATGTCCAGAAATACCTGGCTGTTGTACGGGTGGCACGGGGCTTCGGAACGCTGCCGGTGAATCCCAATCACTGTTTAAAGCCACCAGGACGGTAGATCTTGAGAGAAAATGTGAGCTGCCTGAACAAATTTCCATAATAGAATGTTATTGTGATGAAAGTGAAGACGCACCGATCCAGTGCAGGTCAAGCTGCCTTTTCAGGCTCGGCGGAGACTTTGAAGAGTCCGGGCTGCATAGCTGGCCGGTGGGGTCCGACGTCGTCGCCAAGGGGGAAATGGCGGCTCCGTTGCCACTTTTACGAAAAAAGTCTTCAGGAGCTTGTCGGTACTTCCTTGGGGAGACGCTGACTGCATGCGCCTGTCGCGGTGAGCCTGCTTAGAGACGCCATTGAGGCGGTGCCTGCGTCCATGCACGGCCTTGGGCACTCCCGAGCTTGCAAGCGGGTCGACAAGCCAGGTGCTTGTTCAGTGGCAAAAGCCTAAGGTATTGTTTAACCAGCACTTCTTGGACAATGAAAACATCAATTGACCTGGATGCCATCACGATTGACGGCGACAAACTGCGAAGGGCAAGAGAAGCCCGGAATCTATCGATTGCCGAGTTTGCCGCGCTCGTCACCTTGTCGCGCGAACAAGTCAAGCATATCGAGGAAGGAGGCAACCGCCCCTTCTACACCCCTGCACACAAGCTCCTCGCTGTACGCAAATATGCGAACGCACTCGACATCGCTTATGAAGACGTGGTGACCGGCCCCAGCGCGAACCAGACGGTGCCGGCGCCGGATGACGCCCCGCCCTCGATGCACTCACCCCAGGATGCCATCGAGCCCGCCGACATTCGGATTGCTGCGGTCGAGCGTAATGCGGAAATCAGGCGACTGGCGCTCATAGGCGCCATAGCGCTGACCATCCTGCTGGCCATCTACGCCAAAGTGCGTGGCTCAAAAACCGAAATCAGTGAAGATGAAGCCGAGCCCACTGTCCCGGCTCTGGTAGATGCCGCAAAGCCAGACCCTGCGACGGCGCCCAAGCCCCAGCAGACTGCCGCCAAAGCCAATGCCCCCGACACGACCGCCAAGGCCAATGCTCCTGAAAACTTAGCCAAAGCGGATACGACCGAAACTGCCGCCAAGGTGAGCGCTCCGGAGACAACCGAGACGGCCAAAACCAACGATCCGGTGAGCCCGTGCCCTCCAAAAACGGCCACAGGTGAATCCAAAGTCTGGTCACCTTCCTACCAGTACAAAGCCGATCTACGGCTATTTGTGATCAGTGCCCGAGAAGGCAGTCTCTGCGTCACCGACACCACCGGCAAAGAAACCCTGTTGCAGCTCAAGCCCATGACCTGGCAAGTCCTTGGGGGTAAGCCGCCGTACGATGTGCGCTCAACGCAGCTAGCCGACCAGAAACTTTACCTGCAGGGCCAGCTGGTGAGGGTACCAGCCGATGTCAATTCGTTGCGACTGATACCCACGCAGGCCTTACCCCCGGCGCCTGTTGCAGCACCTGCACCGGCGCCGGGCAGTCCGGACACCTGAGGCCGCATGCCGTAAACGCACCGACAGCACGCGGGTAGGCTGCGCTCTGGCCTACCGCATCACTGTCCTCAAGGCGGAAGCGTTCTCAAGGCTAGCCTCGACTCAGCGAAAAAAATTTCCCGACTCACCTACCCAGAGGTCGGACTATTACGATGGAATTCAGCACAGTACCCACTGCTCAACCAGTTTTACGGCAATGCAACATCGATATCGGTTGACGGCATAAGTTAACAAATTGGATCATCCGGTATCCGATCATTTGCGCTTCTAACGAAGTCCTTCCTCAAACCCGGCTGTCGGTCATACTGACCTGGTCCCGGATTTTCTCAGGGCGGGTGATGGTATCGGGCAGAAAACATATTAGGAGACTCGCATGAAACCCCTACACACCTCCGGGACAGCCCTGCGTACTGTCGCAGCGCTGACGACCGCCGGTCTGATGACATTCGGCTTGCATGGCAGCGCGAGCGCTGAAGATTTCAAGGTAGGCATCGTCAGTTTTCTGTCCGGCCAGGCTGCCGATAGTTTTGGTGTGCCAGCCGTTAATGGCGCAAAAGTTCTGATCGAGGCCTTTAACAAAGGCAAGGCACCCGCCCCTTACAACAAGCCCGGCTTTGGCGGCATGAACATCGTGCCGGTCTACGTCGATGAAAACGGTGGCGCCACCAAACAGGTACAAGAACTCCGCAACCTGTACGACCGCGAGAACGTGGATGTGGTGGTCGGCTACGTAGGCTCTGGCGATTGCCTTGCAGTAGCGCCAGTCGCTGAAGAAATGAAGCGAATGCTGGTGCTGTATGACTGCGGCACGCCGCGGATTTTTGAAGAAGGTAGTTACAAATACGTATTCCGTACTGCGGCACATGGCGCCATGGATAACGTCGCCGCTGCACGTTACCTCAAGGGCCGCAATTTCAAAGTCAGCACCATCAACCTGATCAATCAGGACTATGCGTGGGGTCATGACTCGCTCAAAGACTTCACGCTGTCGATGGCCGTGCTCT
>SYFN01000156.1 GCA_005800405.1 Burkholderiales bacterium | reverse complement strand
TGCCGATGGTTATCCGCGTTTGGCGTCGACAGGTACACCCGTCCTGCTCAATGGTGTGCGAACTCGAGTGCTCGGTCGTGTATCGATGGACATGCTCACTATTGATCTCTCACCCACCCCCCAGGCTGATGTTGGCAGCGAAGTCACGCTGTGGGGTGAAGGCCTGCCCATCGACGAAGTGGCCGCGCATGCCGGCACCATAGGCTATGAACTGATGTGTGGCATCGCGCCGCGCGTGCGACGCGAAGTGCGCGACTGATGATGGCCAAAGCAAAAACTCAGTACGCCTGCACCGAGTGCGGCGGCACCAGCAGTAAATGGGCTGGGCAATGTCCAGCGTGTGGGCAGTGGAACACCATGGTGGAGAGCGTGGTGGAAACTGCAGCCAATCGCTTTGCGGGGCAAGCGCAAGGACTGGTGCAGGGTGCGCCTGTCATGCGTTTGAGGGATATCGAGGCGCAGGATGTTCCCCGCTTTGGTACCGGGATTGAAGAGTTCGATCGCGTGCTTGGTGGCGGGCTGGTTCCCGGCGGCGTGGTTCTGATTGGCGGCGATCCCGGGATCGGTAAATCAACGCTGCTGCTGCAGGCACTGGCCAATCTGTCGCGGTTCAAATCAGCACTATATGTGAGCGGCGAAGAGTCCGGTGCCCAGGTTGCGTTGCGCTCACGGCGTCTGGGTATCGATGCAGGCGATCTGCACTTGCAGGCTGAGATTCAGCTGGAAAAAATCATCGCCACGCTCACCGAGCAGAAGCCGCAGGTGGCCGTTGTCGATTCAATACAGACGCTGTTTTCTGATGCGCTTACTTCGGCGCCTGGATCGGTCGCGCAGGTGCGCGAGTGTGCGGCGCAGTTGACCCGATTTGCGAAGCAGTCCGACGTGACCATTATTGTGGTGGGTCATGTTACCAAGGAGGGCGCACTTGCGGGACCTCGCGTGCTTGAGCACATTGTGGATACCGTCTTGTACTTTGAAGGGGATACGCATTCGAGCTTTCGGCTGGTGCGAGCCTTCAAGAATCGCTTCGGCGCTGTCAATGAGTTAGGTGTGTTCGCGATGACGGACAAGGGGCTCAAGGGTGTCTCCAATCCCTCCGCACTTTTCCTCTCACAGCATGATGCGCAAGTACCAGGGTCCTGTGTGATGGTCACTCAGGAGGGCACGCGGCCGTTGCTGGTGGAGATACAGGCGCTGGTGGATGCCTCGCATGTGCCGAATGCGCGCCGCTTGTCGGTGGGTTTGGAACAAAATCGACTGGCCATGCTGCTGGCGGTCTTGCACCGGCATGCTGGTGTGGCCGCTTTTGACCAGGATGTGTTCATTAACGCTGTCGGTGGCGTGAAAATTACAGAGCCAGCAGCTGATCTTGCGGTACTGCTGGCGATTCAGTCATCGATGCGCAGCAAGCCGCTGCCGAGGGGTCTGGTCGCCTTCGGCGAAGTGGGATTAGCCGGCGAAATTCGACCAGCGCCCCGAGGACAGGAGCGTTTGCGTGAAGCGGCTAAGTTGGGATTTTCGATAGCGCTAGTGCCCAAGGCCAACCTTCCCAAGCAAAAAATTGAAGGCTTGCAGGTCGTTGGTGTGGAGCGGATTGATGAGGCGATGACCAAGGTCAGGGAAATGTCCTAGAACCTTTGAAGAGCGAGACTAGGGTTCCTCTGATTGCAGCATGAGCTGGCGAGCTGCTTCGCGTCCGCTGCGTACCGCGCCTTCGAGTGTCGCAGGATAATCATTCGCCGTATAGTCTCCGGCAAGAAACAAGCCCTTCATCCCCGTGTCATTCTTCGGTCTGTACAGATTCGGCGTGCAAGAAAAAGTCGCGCGCTTTTCGCTGATGATGCGGTGCCATTGGGGATTGAGCAGAGCCGGCATATCCAGATCTGCGGCGATTTGCAGGACGATTTCTGCTAGCAGCACTGCATTTCCCTGAGCGATCGCCTCGCTTGATGCGCTGATGACTACACCCATCAGACCTGCCTGCAAGGCATCGAGCTGTCCACGATCAAAAATGAATTGTGCCCAACGATGTTTTTCCGGGTCGTCCTGCAGCGCATAAAAAACTGCTGGCAGGCTGAGCTCGGGTGCATATTGCAGGTAACAGGTGGTGATCGGCTCGTATGTCATCTGCAGCGATTCGGCCAATACGGGTATCAGATCCATCAGCAGCGCGCTCGCCTGTGCTGGTGGCGTCGATATCACCACGGCATCGACTTCCTGATCCAGATTGTCTGACTGGACTCGCCAGCCTTGGTCGGTGCACATCACGGTACGTACTTGGGTTCCTGCGTACACCTGGCCACCGTGATGTTCGACATAAGACACGGCTGCGTCCGGAAAGAGCGATGACAAATCCCGCCGGGGAATGAGCATGTCGGATGCGCTACGGTGAGCGCCCAGACTATCGCGCAAAACATTCAAAAATACGACCGCAGATGCGCGCTCGGGCGGAGTGTTGAGTGCCGCAATGCAGAGGGGACGCCACATGAATCGAACCAGCCGCTCGGTTTGATCGAAGCGATCCAGCAATTCGCTGACAGTGCAATCTACATTCAGCTGCCATCGCATCCATTGTGCGGCAGAAGAAAAGCGGGCAAGTGCGAGTTTGTCGGCAATCGTCAATCCTTTGGCGCGCAGTACGGCCCAGGCCATGTGGAAGGGGGCGGGAAGGTGCGGTGCTTGCAGATCCATACCGCCGCTATTTGCTGGATAGCGCATTTGCAGTGGCAGGCGCAGCAGTGCCTCGGAGGGACGCAGGCCGACGATTTGCATCAGATGCAGCGTGTCCCGATAGGCGCCAAGCAGTATGTGTTGACCATTGTCGAGCGTGGTGCCCTGATACTCGACCCGCCGCGCCCTTCCGCCCAGGGTGCGTGAGGCTTCGAGCAGGATGACTTGGGCGCCGCGCCGCGTTAATTCGACTGCGGCTGCACAGCCGGCCCAGCCGGCGCCGATGATAGCGACTGCGGGCTTGCGCATCAGCCTTTGACCCAAGTTTTCCAGGCCAGCCACAACTTGCGGATCGGCGTGAGAGAAATTTTGTGATCGAGTACGCAAAAATCATCCCGCTTTATTTCTTCGAGCACAGCGCGATAAATGGCTGCCATGATGAGCCCAGCGCGTTGTGCACGACGATCGGCTGCCGGTAACAGCGACATCGCCTCGTCGTAGAGCGCTTGCGCGCGCTGGGTCTGAAAGCGCATGAGCTCAACAAAGCGATCGCTATGGGTTGCATTGAGCAAGTCCGAAGCCGGTACCTGATGCGCCTGCAGCTCCGATATCGGCAGATAAATGCGCCCGCGGCGCGCGTCCTCACCGACATCACGAATGATGTTGGTGAGTTGGAAGGCAAACCCGAGTTTTTCTGCATATTGCAGCGTGCGCGGGTCGGTGTAGCCGAAGATACTGGCTGACATGATGCCCACGACACTGGCGACATGCCAGCAGTAGCGCTCAAGCGAAATGAAATCGAGATAGCGCGTCTGGGTGAGATCCATCTCCATGCCCTCAATGACAGCGAACAGGTGCTCTCCCTGAATACTGAAAGCTTTCAAGTGCGGCATCAGTGCCTGGGTCACCGGATGATTGGGCTGCCCGGCGAGCATGTTGGCTACCTCTTTGCGCCACCAAGCCAGCGTAGTTTGGGCGAGAGCAGGATCGCTGGTTTCGTCGACCACATCATCAACCTCACGACAGAACGCATACAAAGCAGTGATAGCCTGGCGGCGCGGTGGCGGCAGGAAAAGAAAGCTGTAATAAAAACTTGAGCCGCTCTGAGCGGCTTTTTGCTGGCAGTAGTCTTCGGGAGTCATTCTCTGAGCTGAATGCGTCGGTTTTTTGTGGGGATACCGCAAGCTAGCCAGCAAAGCGGAAGGCTCGCCAACCTATCAGCAGCCAGTCGCTTATTTTCAGTGTGGGCCGTGCGCGGCAGACATCGTAACCGACAGCCTCAATTTTCTCGAGAATACGCAGCCCACCCTGCACGATAAGGCGAAGTTCCCAACCCAGCCGGCCGCGAACGTGCAAGGCCAGTGGTGCTCCTTCAAGCATCATCGCGCGTGCCCGCTGAACTTCAAAGGCCATCAATGCTCGCCAGCGATCGTCGACCCGGCGCGCAGCGATCTGATCTTCGCTAACACCAAATCGCTGCAAGTCTTCCTGAGGAAGATATACGCGGTCTTTGTCCCAGTCGATTGCAACGTCTTGCAGAAAATTGATGATTTGCAGCGCACTGCAAATGGCATCGCTACGCTGAAATGCGCTGGGTGTGGTGTTGCCAAATAAACTGAGCATGATGCGACCCACCGGGTTCGCAGAGCGACGACAATAATCCAATAACGCATCAAAGGTTGAATAACGAGTTTGGCGGACATCCTGGCGAAAGGCTGACAGAAGCTCGCGCAGGTAATGCGTATCCATTTGGTACGTGGCAAGCGTCGACGCGATTTTTTCAAAGAGCCGGGATTCTGGCTTTCTACCCTGGTCGATCCGATCAAGCTCTGCCTCGTAAGCCATCAGTGCACTGATGCGCTCCTCCGGTAGCGCTTCGCCTTCGTCCGCAAGATCATCGGCGCTGCGGGCAAACGCATATATCACCCTGACTGGGGCGCGCATCGATTTCGGCAGGAGTGGCGAGGCGACCGGAAAATTTTCGTAGTGTGCGTTGGTGGGCATCGAGCAGGGGCAGGTAGGGTGCATTGAACAAGCGACATTGCAGAAAATTGATTCGCTATAGTTACTTGCTTTACAGTCAGTAATTTAAAAAGCCGTGGCGAACGGCCTGAACCGCCAGCGCTGGTGCAACGTCTGCCCGAATAGTAAAGGAAAATCCGTGACGCCCCTGTTTCAGAAGAATCGCCCCGATCGTGCGCCCGGGGTGAAATCGCTGGTGTTCATACCCCTCTTCGGTGGCCTGCTTTTGCTCACCGCCGGTACGGACAAACCCGCAAAAACCGAGGATATTCGCCCCGTGCGGGTACTGGTGGTGGCGCCCTCCGGTGCAAAAAACCAGGTCGAACTGGCGGGAGAGGTGCAGCCAAGTTATGAATCGCGGCTGGGGTTCAGGGTCGGAGGCAAGGTTATCGTTCGTCGGGTGGATGTTGGTACTGTGGTCAAACGTGGTCAGCTGCTGATGCAGTTGGACGCCAGCGATTTCCAGCTCGCCCAAGCGCAAGCCAAAGCGAGCATCAGTGCGGCAGAAAGTACCTTGTCGCTCGCTCAAGCAGAGCTGAACCGTTATCGAGAGCTGCGTCAGAAGAACTTTGTCAGCCAGGCTTTGCTGGACGCGAAGGAAGCAGCCGACAAGGCGGAACTCGCCAACCACGAACAAGCAACGGTAGGGCTCAAAGTTCAGGCGAATCAAAGCAGTTATACCAGTCTGCTCGCCGACGCCGATGGCGTCATCACGGGTATTGATGCAGAGGTCGGCCAGGTGGTCTCGCCGGGTATGCCGGTGGTCAGAATTGCACGCACGGGCGAAAAGGAAGTTTGGGTCAGCATTCCGGAGGATCAGGTCGCGAGATTGAAGCGCATCAGCGACGTGACGGTACGTACCTGGGCGAATCCCGAATTGGTTCTGGAAGGCCGGCTGCGCGAACTATCGCCCATCGCCGATCCCGCTACGCGTACGTTCACCGCCAAGATTGCTCTTCCAAAAGCTGGCAGTGAAATTCAGCTGGGGATGACTGCCACCGTTTCATTTGCAAACGAAGCTGCACCAGGTATCCGATTGCCGATGACGGCGCTCTTCAACCACAAGGAAAATACTGCGGTGTGGGTAGTGGAGCGTGGCGTTGTGAAGTTGGTGGTGGTCGATGTGGCGGGTGCTGTTGGCAACGAAATTGTCATTGCGTCTGGGCTCGCTCCTGGTCAGACGGTGGTCACAGCGGGTGTGAATTTGCTGCGTGAGGGACAGAAAGTGACTGTGCTCGGCGATACGGTTGCCGGACCTTCGCAAGGACAGACCCAATGAGGGATCAGCTGAATTTATCGCGTTGAGCACTGGAGCATATTCCCTTCATTCGTTACCTGATGGTGGTGTTGCTGCTGGGCGGCATTTTCAGCTACGCAAATCTGGGTCAGGATGAGGATCCGCCGTTCACGTTTCGGGCGATGGTGATTCGGGCGAACTGGCCCGGGGCGAGCGCATTGCAAGTAGCTGAACAAGTCACCGACAAGCTCGAAAAAAAGCTTCAGGAGACTCCTTACATTGACAAGATTCGCAGCTATTCGAAGCCCGGTGAAACCCTGATCATCATCGAATTGCGTGAATCAACCCCGCCCAAAGACGTGCCACAAACCTGGTATCAGGTCAGGAAAAAATCGGTGATATACGACCGACGCTACCCTCGGGCGTGCAAGGCCCGTTCTTCAACGATGAATTTGGTGACACTTACGGCTCGATTTTTGCGCTCTCTGCGGATGGCTTCACCTACGCCGAGGTCAAGGACTACGCCGATTTTATTCGGCAGCAGCTTTTGGGTGTGCCCTCGGTTGCCAAGGTAGAGTTGTATGGCGTTCAGGACGAAAAAATATTCATCGAATTCTCGACCAAAAAATTTGCGCAGCTTGGCCTACCTTTCGAGAGTGTGGTGGCACAAATCAACGCACAAAACGCGGTGGAGGGCAGTGGTGTTCTGGTGACAGCAACCGATAATTTGCAGGTCCGAGTATCGGGTGCACTGGCCACGGCCAAAGAGCTTGAAAACATGCCTCTGCGCGCCAACGGCAATCATGTTCGTCTTGGTGATTTTGCAACGGTCACTCGGGGATACGCGGACCCGCCACGCGACAAAATGCGGTTCAATGGCAAAGAAGTGATCGGACTCGGTGTATCGATGGAAAAGGGGGGTGACATCATCGCCCTGGGTCGGCGCCTTGATGAGATGGCTGCCGGGATTCAGGCCAAACTTCCGGTGGGTATTGAGCTTCAGCGCGTTGCCAATCAGCCCAAGGCGGTCAGTTCATCAGTGAATGAATTTCTCAAGGTACTGGCCGAGGCTGTGCTCATTGTGCTGGCCGTCAGTTTTATCTCACTCGGGCTTCATACCAAGCCCTGGCGCATTGATGTGCGACCCGGCTTGGTAGTAGCGCTGACGATTCCATTGGTACTCGCCGCGACTTTTCTGGCTATGCGCATTTTTGGCATCGATCTTCACAAAATTTCGCTGGGCGCACTCATTATCGCACTAGGGTTGCTGGTCGATGATGCGATCATTGCGGTTGA
>SYFN01000155.1 GCA_005800405.1 Burkholderiales bacterium | reverse complement strand
GGTGATGCCTTGCTCGCGCTCGGCCTCCAGTCCATCGGTCAGCAGCGATAAATCGACCATGTCACCCACAGTACGCTTGTGACGTGCACGCGATATCGCATCGAGCTGATCCGCGAAAATACCTTTGCTGTCGAACAGCAGTCGACCGATCAGCGTGCTCTTGCCATCGTCAACCGAGCCCGCAGTAATAAAACGCAGCAGGCCGCGCTCATTGGCGCTTGTATCGTCTGCCATCAGATTTTTGTCTGCGATTGCATTCATCAGAAATATCCTTCTTTCTTGCGCTTTTCCATTGAGGCTTCAGATGTCTGATCATCCATGCGTGTGGCACCGCGCTCGGTAATTTGTGTCACTGCTGTCTCGGCGATGATGGCATCCACGGTCGATGCCGTCGATGCGACTGGACAGGTACATGAAATATCACCGACAGTGCGGAAGCGTACCGTACGGGTCTCAACCTGCTCCCCTTCTCTGGCGGGAGTCAGCGGTGTGAGTGGTACCAGCAGCCCATTGCGGGGAATGACCGCGCGGTCATGGGCAAAATAGATCGACGGCAGCGCTAGTTTTTCACGAGCGATGTATTGCCAGACATCGAGCTCGGTCCAGTTGGAGATGGGGAAGACCCGCATATTCTCGCCGGGATGAACCCGCGTGTTGTACAAATCCCAGAGCTCCGGACGCTGTGCCTTCGGATTCCATTGGCCGAAATCATCGCGGAAAGAGAAGATACGCTCTTTTGCGCGTGCCTTTTCTTCGTCACGACGCGCGCCACCAATGCAGGCATCAAACTTGTGCTCAGCAATCGTTTCGAGCAGCGTGACTGCCTGCGCTGCATTGCGCGAGTCTGTCTCTGGATTGCGCAGGCGGACTGCGCCACGCTTGATCGAATCTTCAACCGAACCGACGATCAGACGCTCTCCAAGCTCGGCCACGCGCTGGTCGCGGAAGTGAATGACCTCTTCAAAATTGTGTCCGGTATCGATATGCACGAGCGGGAAGGGGAATTTACCCGGCCGGAATGCTTTTTCCGCGATACGCAGCAGGACAACCGAGTCCTTGCCACCGGAGAAAAGCAGCGCAGGATTGCTGCACTCTGCAGCGACCTCACGCATGATGTGGATGGACTCGGATTCCAGCCAATCCAGGTGACGGTTACTGGCGGCGTCAATAAAGTATCTGTTGTCTGCAGGCGAATTCATGGTGTCGAGATTTCAGTTTGATCAGGCTTGCTTCGGACGAGTTTGCCATCGACGATGTGGAGACCACATTCTTTGCTGTCCGGCGATTCCCACCACCAACGGCCAGCGCGCATGTCTTCGCCGGGCTGAATGGCGCGTGTACAGGGCTCGCAACCAATGGAAGGATAGCCTTTTTCGTGCAGCGGGTTGAAAGGTACCTGATGGTGACAAATGTAGTGCCACACATCGTCCTCGGACCAATCTGCCAGAGGATTAAATTTTTGCAATCCATGCGCGGCATCGTCTTCCCGCATCGCGAGCTCACTGCGAGTGCTGGATTGCGCACTACGCTGCCCGGTGATCCAGGCTTTGTTACCCGCTAGAGCGCGCTTGAGTGGTTCGACCTTGCGACTGCGGCAGCACTCCTTGCGCATGTCGATGCTGTCATAAAACGCATTCAATCCGTTCGCGGCGACATAGGCTGCGATTGCTGCTGGTTCTGGCTTGTACAGCGCTACCTGGTAGTCGTAGGTCTCGCGTATGCGATCAATCATACCCAGCGTTTCTGCATGTAGGCGGCCGGTTTCCAGTGTGAATATCGTAATCGGCAGCTTCGCGCGCAAGATCAGATCCGTGATCACCATGTCTTCGGCCGCAAGACTGGAGGCAAAGACCGCCGGCGGAAAATCGGCTGCGATACGCTCGAGCAGCGCACGTGTACCCTCAAGGCTCTCGTTGTAGTGTGCGCTGCTCATGACTGATCCTGTGCAGTGGGGCGCGACGCGCGGCGATACAGCGGCATCTTCTGATCCCACGAGGTCTGGTAGACGTCTGAAATATCCGTGAGTCCTTTGAGCGCATCTTCGATGCTGCGGTCCTCGCGCGTTGCGAAAGCATTGAACCCGACCCGGTGCATGTAAAACAGCTGGTCACGTAGCACATCGCCAATGGCGCGTATTTCGCCTTCATAGCCAAGTCGACTGCGCAGATTGAAGGCGATTGAATAGCCACGGCCATCAGAGAACGCCGGAAAATCAACGGCGATCAAGGGTAGTGCTGCGATATCGTCTCTCAATGGCTCAGGACGTTCATCACTGGCCAACCAGACGCCGATATCTTTGCGCGAGGACAGCGCCGTTTTTTGCGTTAGCCAGACCTGCAGCGGCACAATCTGCTGACCGGCCGGCACCGAGATGGTTTCGGGTGAATCGCCCTCGGCCAGTTTTAATACATTCCAGTGGTCATCAACGATAGCCTTGTCTCTAATGATCTTACGCATACGCATCCTCTCCGGCATGGTAGGTGTGACCAGCGATTGGTGTGGCGTACACGTGGTCTTTGAACGGGTTGATGCCGATACGATTCACCGTATCGATGAATCGCTCTTCCTCGATGCGCTCTCGCACATAGACTTCCAGCAGGCGACCGATTACTTCCGGCATTTGCCCAGCGGCGAATGAGGGGCCGATGATTTTGCCGATGGAGCTGGTGTTACCTTGCGCGCCACCGATGGAGACCTGGTACCACTCCGAGCCATCCTTATCCACACCAAGGATGCCGATGTTGCCCACATGATGATGACCGCAGGCGTTGATGCAGCCCGAGATATTGAGCTCGATGTCGCCGATGTCATGCTGAAAATCGACATTGTCGAAGCGCTCTGCAATGGCTTCTGCAATTGGAATGGATTTCGCATTGGCCAGCGAGCAAAAATCTCCACCCGGGCAGCAAATGATATCGGTCAGCAGACCGATGTTGGCGGTTGCCAAACCATGCGTTTTTGCTTCTTTGTACAGTACAAGCAGGTCCGACTGTTTCACATCGGCCAGCACCAGATTCTGTTCATGCGTTACACGCAGTTCACCAAAGCTGTAGCGATCGGCAAGCTCGGCGACGAAATCAATTTGTTCGGTGGTCGCATCGCCGGGTGGTGTGCCGGTTTTTTTCAGCGATAGCGTGACGATCGCATAGCCAGGTACTTTATGTGGCCGAACATTGCGTGTGAGCCAGTTGGAAAAAGCCTTGTTTTCGCTGCGTTGCTGCTGCAAGAGCGCATCGTCATCGTTGAGCGTCTCATAGGCGGGTGGCGTGAAATAGCTGGTGAGACGTGCCAGTTCTTCTGTTGCAATCGTGCTGGGGCTGTCTTTGAGATCCACCCATTCGGCTTCAACTTGACGAGCGAATTCTTCTACACCCAGTGCCTTCACCAGAATCTTGATGCGGGCCTTGTACT
>SYFN01000154.1 GCA_005800405.1 Burkholderiales bacterium | reverse complement strand
GTCTCGCTAGCAGGGGGCGTAGACGTAATTCTAAAAGAACAACTGCGTTACGGGAAGGCCTTCGGGGAATAAATCAGCGCTTCCCTAAAAGAACAACTGCGTTACGGGAAGGCCTTCGGGGAATAAATCAGCGCTTCCCTAATACCTTTCAAGACACCATGACTGGATTTTTGGAGGGTAGTGCGGTCTTGCGGCTGCCGGCGCTTGCCAACCCGGATGCGCGAGCGCGTCTGCAAGAACTTCAGACCGTCTTTGCAAACTACCGTCGCGAGCTCGCCGGCATCCTCGGTAATTTGAAAAATTTCATCGTAGCCAAACAGGCGGAGCGGCAGATATTCGCTGACAACGAGCCACTGCGCGAGCGTTTGCTGGAGTTGCAGCAGGCTTATCGAGCGCAGGAGAGCGAAGGTAACTGGACGCATTGGGCATTGGGTACGGCTGCGGTGTTATCCCTGATTTGTGCACTTACCCTCGGACTGTTGCTGCTGCATGACAGCCGGCAGCGCACCGCTGAAGCCGAATCACGTCGCGTGCAAGCCGAGCAGCGGCGCCGCAAAGCGATACAGGAAGAAGAAGCAGCGCGCTCTATCAATCAGCAAAATCAGGCGGCTATTCTCAGGTTGATGAATGAGCTTCAGGAGGTGGCCGAGGGTACCCTGGCGATTCGTACCACCGTGTCGGAAGACATTACCGGCGCAATCGCCGACTCGGTCAATCTCACGCTCGAAGAGCTGCGCAATCTGCTGGCACGAGTCAGCCACACCGCGCAGCAGGTAGGAAAATCCTGCGGCACTGTGCAGAATATTTCCAGCGAATTATTAGCGCTTGCGGCACGTCAGTCGAATGAAATTCAGCAGACCGGTGAGGCGGTTTTGCAGATGACAGCACAGATTCACTAGGTCTCGCGTGCCGCCAGTGAATCAGCCGATGTGGCTCAGTCCTCGGTGAGCGCTACCGAACAGGGCGAGAGCGCGGTACAAAATGCAATTCGCGTCACGCAGCAGTTACGCGAACAGATACAGGAAACTGCCAAGCGCATCAAACGCCTTGGCGACTCTTCGCTGGAAATTGGCGACATTACCGAGTTGATTTCCGATATCACCGAGCAGACCCATGTGCTCGCATTGAATGCGGCGATACAGGCTGCGTCTGCAGGTGAAGCGGGTCGGGATTTTGCCGTGGTTGCCGAGGAAGTTCAGCGATTGGTCGAGTGCTGCGGCGATGCCGTCCGCCAGATCAGCACGTTGGTCAAGACCGTGCAAGCCGATGCCCAAGAAGCCGTTGCTGCAATGGAGCGATCTACTCAAGGGGTGGTGGAGGGAATGCGTTTGTCTGATGCCGCCGGCCATGCGCTTGCAGACATACGTCGTATTTCTCATCATCTGGCTGAACTGATTCGCGGTATTTCGGCCTCCGCAGTGGCTCAGGCAAGGCTTGCCGATCGCGTGGCGCGTAATATCGACAGCATTTTGACAGTGACCGAGCATACGCGGCATGGTACCCAGCAAACTGCCTCGTCGGTGCAGGGCCTCGCTGAGCTGGCATCCGAACTTGAACGTGCAATCGCACGTTTTCGCATCGCTGCCTGAATCATTTGATTCTTCCTGAAATTAACGGATGAACACGCCTGCGCCCGCAAGTTTGACGGCGGCCGATTGCCTACTGCCGCTTTGTCATGAGCTTACAATTTCCTTGCGCCAGCTGGAGCAGCAGGTGCATCAGGTGACGATCGCGAGTGCAGATGCACCGACAGCACTGGCTTCCATGACGAAACTAATGTGACAAGTCGAAGCTGCATTCACGATGGCGGGTGCTGACAGTCTTGCGGCAATCGCTTCGCTATCACTCCGGCTCGTTGTGAAGCACTCAGAAAATACCATGTCCTTTCCCGCTGAGCTTGCCGGCACGCTGAACCGGACATTCGCTCTCTTGACTGAAGTGATGCAGGGTATGCCGACACAGGGTTGTATACCTATATCGAACCTCTTGCCATGCTGGGATGCACTCGCCGCGTGGGATCGTACGGGGAATGCTCATCCGTCTGCCATGTTCTCGCTGCAGGTCGATCATGGGATGCTGCCTTCGCTTGCCATACCTGAAGAGCAAGTCCGGATGACAGATTTTCGGGGTGAATTCGAGTGCGTACTATTGCAGTTTTTGCGTTCCGACCTACCCGAGGAAGCTCTGCAAGCGGCACAGCGCATAACACACGTTATCGCAGCACTTGCGTTGTGTGCGCAGGCTGTGTCGGAAAAGACTCACTGGCTGGTACTGCATGCCGCAACCAGATTGATTACGGAAGACAAGACCAGTGATATTGTGCTACCAAAAAAAATACTGGCGGCGATAGGGCGTGTGATCCGCCACATCGGATCTACAGAATTACCTCCGGTGCCGTCAGCGCTGGTGCGGGAAGCCTTATTCATGATTGTCACTGCCAATTCGCAGACGGCAGAATCAGCGTGCATCGCACAAGCTTTTGATCTCTGTAATCAGCTTTCGTCAACACAAGCTGCTGCGTCCCCGAGGGCAACCGTCGATTCGATTGCCACTACTTCTGTAGGCGATGAAATCCAATCGCTGATTGCCTTGCTGGATACGCCCGGCACGGCTGCTTTGCCTAAGCCTGCACAGTTGGATCATTTGATTCGATTGGCACACCGTATTCCGCAGATCACTTGCGTGACAAGCGCCCTGTCCCGCTTGCAAGAAAGACTGTCTGTGCATCAGGTTCATCCCGCACAAGTGCTTGTAATCGCAGCCTGCCTGCTCAGTCTGCAGGAACTCATGGGCTCGCTGACTCGATTGAAGTATCGTCAGCCCATCGCACAGCGGATTGCGGCGCATTTGGATTCCATCGGTAACAACACCGACAGTCCCGGCTGGCGCAGCTTCCGTACCATGGGCATCGCGCTGCAAATACCTGCGGCACTGCTGTCGCTGACAGATGCGCTGATCGACAATCTGGCTGTGGCTGAGCGGTAAATTTAACGCCTGATAGATGAGGCGCATACAGCATCGGAGCGAGAAACCATACTTGCTGGCATCGATCATCGTCTCCTAGAGGTCGGTGCAGCGCTGACATTATTGGGGGAGCCGGCTTTGCTCGCATCGCTGCACGAGATCCGCGCGCAACTCCCGTCGATCGTTATCGATACGGATAGCGATAATGATCTTTATCATCGCGATGTCTTTGCACAGAATTTTGTTCGTCTGTCCGCGGCGCTAGCGGGCATACCGCGTACTCATGACATCGAAGATAGCTACCTGCCCGATGAGATGGTGCCATCACCAGGTATCCATGATCAAAATCCGGCAACTCGTCCGGCCTTTGATACTCGCCATAATCTGTATGCCATTTTTCTTGATGAGGCAAAGGCGCGTTTGCTGCAGCTGTGGGACTGGCTTCATGCAGCGTCGAACAGCCAGGATGTTCATTGGGAATCTGCGGCTCACGCGGCCTATGCCCTTGCTGGTTGCTCTGCGACGGTAGGCTTGTCGGAGATACGGCAGTTGGCAATGGCCATGGAAGCCATTTTCACCGGCATGCGTGCAGGTGATGGGCAAATGGCAGAGCCGGTCCAGTCAATTTTGCAAAAAGCATTGGTGACGCTCGAACAAATGCACGCCGATTTATCCTCCGGCCTTATGCCGCAGACTGCGCCTGCAATTCTTGAGCAGCTGCTCGCGTTGTCGCTGGCGGCATCCGACCCCGGGTCTGATGTCGATTATCCGCAGGAGGACGATACCGAGCTTTCCCTCTTACGGCAGCAGACGCACATGCCGGAGACGACCGAGGGTCAAGTGACTTTCCCTGAACATCAGCAGCTGCTACTGCCCGGCAAAGATCATTCCGATCCGGGCACACCGCCCGAAACAAAATCGCCTGCATTCAGTGCATCGGCGAATAAGGCTCGAGATCCCGTGCACGATTAGCTGCATGACATCTTTGTGGAAGAAGCTGCCGACCTCATGCCCCAGCTTGATCAACAATTGCGAGTCTGGATTGCCGAGCCATCAGACCCTGAGGCGCCTGCGCAGATGCTGCGTAATCTGCATACCCTCAAAGGCAGTGCAAGGATGGCCAGTGAGATCAGGCTCGGTGATGAGGTCCACAAGATGGAGCAAACTGTCGCAGAGCTCTCGCAACAGTTTTCACCGGATGCAGTCTCATTACGTGTCCTGGAGACGACACTGGATCAATTGCTGCAACCTTTCGTGATGGTCACTACGCCGCCATTGCCGTCTTTGGCGAACGGTGAAAGGACCGATATGAAACCAGCAAACGTCGGTACAGACATGCATGATGCTGCACGTCCCCATCAAGATATTGCAGCTGCACCAGAAAAAACACCCCAGACTTTGCAGCGACGGGTTCGTGCAGAATTCTTGGATCGGATCACGACGACGGGCGCGGAGCTGCTGGTCGGCAGTTCTCGCATGACAAGCGAATTGCAGCTGCAAAGACAATCGGTGAATGATCTGTCAGATAACCTCGCACGTTTGCGCGCAAAATTACGCGAGCTCGAAATTCAGGCAGAGTCGCGTATTGCCTCTGGATTTGCGCCAAGCAATGTAGCGAAATTTGATCCGCTTGGATTTGATCGGTATACACGATTGCATGAGCTCACGCGCATGATGAGTGAGAGCATTGTCGAGATCAGCAGCCTTCAGCGCACGCTCTTGCGTCAGTTGGACAATGCATCGCTTGCTGTCACTGCGCAGGCACGCCATGCGCGAGCACTGCAGGCCGATTTACGGCGCGTTCGCACACTACCCTTTGCCAGTCTGAGCGGACGACTGCAGCACTTGCTGTGTCAAGCTGCTCGTGAAAAAGATTGTGATGTAGTCATGGAGATCGAAGGCGGTAATCTTGAGGTAGATCGTGGCGTACTGGATCGCATCACAGGCCCTCTCGAGCATCTGATTCGTAATGCTGTCGCCCATGGTATCGAAACCACAGTGGAGCGACTATCGCTGGGCAAGCCGGCGACAGGACGAGTACGGATGGATTTAACCCAGCAAGGCAATATTTTGCAGCTGCAAATGAGTGATGATGGGCGCGGGCTCGATTATGCGCGTATCCGCGAACGTACGATTACTGCAGGGCTAATTGCATCAGAGGCGCAAGTCGATGAGGCTGTATTGGCAGAGTTGATTTTCGAACCGGGATTTTTGACGGCAAATAAGGTCACTGAACTATCCGGGCGTGGCATTGGCATGGATGTAGTGCGAGCAGCTGTCATTGGGTTCGGTGGTCATCTCAAGGTGTTGAGCGAACGAGGTGATGGTACGCGTTTCATTTTCAGTTTGCCGTTGACGCTGGCGACCATGCAGGTGGTGCTGGTGACGGCGGGCCCACGCGAAGTCGCGTTACCTGCAACGCTGGTGCAACACATGCTGCAGCTCTCGTTTGCAGAGCTTGCCAAGGCACGCGCCGCTGGCGAGCTGGAATGGCAGGGCCGCCATATTCCTCTGCATCGGCTGTCGACGCTGTTGGGTCAGCCGATCTCGGGGCAAGAGACGGTAACGCGCATACCCGTCGCTGTGCTGCGCCAGCTTGATCGGTATTTGGCAATCGAGCTAGATAACGTGCTCGGTCATCGTGAAGTGGTGGTCAAGAATCTTGGCCCGCAGTTGGCCAAAGTGCCGGGTATTGCTGGTGCCACGGTGCTGGGGGATGGCAGCATCACGCTGATCATCAATCCCTTGCCCTTGCCGGAATTCATGGCCGCACATGCTGACCATTGGGCGAGTGTGAACCCAGCACAGGCCAGTACACATCAAGCACCGCAAATTCTGGTTGTTGATGACTCAATCACAGTGCGGCGTGCGAGTCAGCGACTCCTGGAACGCCATGGCTATGCGGTTCTATTGGCCAGAGACGGCCTTGATGCTCTGGAACAGTTGCGCATGAACGCGCCCGCCGCTGTCCTTCTGGACATAGAAATGCCACGGATGGATGGTTTCGAACGGCTCACGGCCTAGCGTGATGACCAACGCTGGGACGCGCTTCCGGTCGCGATGATCACCTCTCGCACCGCCAAGCGGCACCGTGAGCATGCGATGCAGCTAGGCGCCACTGCCTACCTTGGCAGGCCTTTGTTGACAAAGAATTATTAGGTTTGTTGACACAATGGCTTGGAGCGATGCCTACTGCAGATAAGCTGCTCATCGCATAAAGCAGAGATCCAGCAACATTAAAAAAATATCGTTCAACATCCCCTGTCGGAGGCAAAATTGAAAATTGCTTGGGTCACCGATCGCAGCACCACCGGCATGAATCGTCCGCATGATCGAATTGCGCTGGTATTGCAGGGAGGTGGTGCGCTGGGTGCGTATCAGGCCGGTGCATTCGAGGAATTGTCCGACACGGTTTTCCAACCTGACTGGATTGTGGGTGTTTCGATTGGTGCCATCAATGGCGCCATCATTGCGGGCAATCCACCGGAGCGGCGCGTCGAGCGGCTCTTGGCGTTCTGGGATCAGGTGTCCTCCGGATTGCCTCAGTTCTCGGATGCGAGCCCCATGATGCCCTGGCTGCGCGCCATGACGGAAGCGACCGAGCCTCGATTTGCTTTCAACCAATGGAGCGCCTGGCACGCTGCCTTGTTAGGCATTCCCGGTTTTTATCAGCCCCGCTTGCCGCCGCCACCATTTCAACCCGAAGGTACGCCAGCAGCGCTCAGTCTTTACGACACCGCACCTTTGCGCAAGACACTGGAAACACTGATTGACTTTGATTTGATCAACAGCGGATCGATACGGCTCTCACTGGGAACGGTTAATGTCAGAACAGGCAATTCCCATTATTTTGACAGTACGCAATGCCGTATCGGACCCGAGCACATCATGGCCAGTGGCGCGCTGCCACCGTCATTCCCACCCGTGATCATTGATGATGAGGCTTGGTGGGATGGCGGTATCTTGTCCAACACGCCTTTACAGCAGGTGCTGGATTTGCACGAAAAATCCGAATCCCTGCTGATATTCCAGGTGGATCTTTTCAGCGCACGTGGTGCGCTACCTAAAAATTTCGATGAAGTTCTCAAACGTCAGAAAGAAATTCTCTATTCGAGTCGTACACGTTACACCAGTAACATGGTGGCGGAAATGACCAATACGCGACGCGCGATTTGTGATTTGATTGCAAAGCTCCCTAAAAATTTGAAAAATGATCCCGAGGTTCGACATCTTGGTGAGTTCGCCCGTGCCGCTCCTATCGATTTGGCGCACCTGATTTATCGGCCCGGACTCTATGAGCGAAAATCACTGGATTATGAATTTTCTCGAGCATCCGTGCTCGAGCGCTGGGAGGCCGGACGGCCCGATCTGCGCGATACACTGATGCATCCCGAGTGGCTGAAACGGGCCGGGCAAGACGCGGGGGCAACGCAGTATGATCTCACCCAGCACACGCGGGCAGTGACCAGGGCGGCGCAGTAGTCAGAGAGTCACAGATAGCGATTTATTTTTTTTACCACCGCGTAGCGCTCCAGCGTTCGCTTGCGTGCTTCATCATGCGCAACGATGGGTGCCGGATAATCTTTGCCCAGCTTGATCCCTGCACTACTTAACAAGAGTTCAGGCACCAGCCAGGGTGCGTGAATTTGTTTACGATCCAGTTTCGCCAGTTGCGGCAGATAGCGCTTGATGAATTTACCTTCTGCGTCAAATTTTTCCGATTGCGTGATGGGATTGAAAATCCGGAAATAGGGCTGCGCATCGCAGCCGGATGAGGCAGCCCATTGCCAGCCACCGTTGTTGGCGGACAAATCGAAATCATTCAGTTGACGGGCAAAATAGGCCTCGCCGCGTCGCCAGTCAATACCCAGATCCTTGATCAGGAAGCAGGCAGTCACCATACGCAGACGATTATGCAGGTAGCCAGTCTGGTTCAGTTGGTTCATGGCTGCGTCTACTAGGGGATAGCCAGTGCGACCTTCACACCAGGCAGCAAAGTTGGCATCGGCTTTCTGACCTTCTTCCCAGTCGATGCGATCGTAATCCGGTTTGAACGCGCGCTCAGTCACATGCGGATGGTGATGCAGAATCATGAAATAAAAATCTCGCCAGACTAGTTCTGACAGCCACACTGAAGCGCCATCGCCACCGGTGCCGGCTTGAATCGCCTGCATTGCATGGCGTGCCAGTGCCCGTATCGATACTGTGCCAAATCGCAGATGCACCGACAGGTACGAAGGACCTTTCACCGCTGGGAAATCGCGCGCAACCCCGTAGTGCTGCAAGCGCGGCAGAAAATCATCAAGCAAGGCTTGTGCGCCCCGCATACCGGGGCGTATGTGGAGTGCTGCCAGATCGCAGGTGTCGAAACCCATCTCGGCCAGTGTCGGTATGCTGCCGGCGGGCGGCGGTGCGAATTGCGATGCGTTTGGTGTGCAATCAAAGGCATCCAGCAAACACAAATCGAATCCGCCTGAGGGTAGCTGGAATTTTTTCAGCCACGCATTCTTGTAGGGGGTAAAGACAGACATCGGCTTGCCCATCTGAGACAACACCTCGTTTTTTTCATGAATCACCTGATCTTTGCTGCTCAGCAGATCGCAGCCCCTTTTTTTCAGCTCGATAGCGACGGCCTGATCGCGTGCCACTGCCGCCGGCTCATAATCATGATTGATGAAAACAGCGTCAACGCCCAGCTCGGCCGCCAGCGCAGGTATCGCTGTTTCTGCGCGCGCATGGCGCACGATCAGCCCGCCACCCTGTGCTCGCAAGGCGGCATCAAGCTCGATCAGGCTCGCATGCAGGAAGGCGACGCGTCTATCCAGCTTGCCGTGTTCCAGCAGAGGATCAAGGATGTCATTATCAAAAATGAAAGTACAGTACACACTGCGACTGCTTTTCAGCGCGTGGTGCAGGGCTGCATGATCAACATTGCGCAGGTCGCGGCGAAACCAGACCAATGATTTGTCGTATTGACTCATGGGGATGTGGCGGACTCAAACAAGGAGGCGGTTAGTGTAGCCTTTCCCCGGCAACTCGGCGCGCTCGGGTGGCGGCGACTTTCTCCAGCCATCGCCTTCAAAGCTGATAAACTTTGATGCATGGCTAAGCAAGGCAAGTCACACCCCCCTTCGTCCTCCGCGCCTGACGTGGAAGACAGTGATTTTCCCTCCGCTGCCACCTCAAACGACACCTACCAATTGCACTTGGCCGATCATTTTCTGATCGCCATGCCTTCGATGCTGGACCCCGTGTTCGGCGGCACCGTGGTGTATATCTGCGAGCATCATGTCGGCGGCGCATTGGGCGTCATCATCAATCGACCCACCGACATGACCATGGATGTGCTCTTTGAGCGCCTCGATCTCTCGCTGGAAATCAGTCCTCATGTGGCTTTACTGCCGCGCGCGCCGGTGATGTTTGGTGGTCCGGTGCAGGTGGAGCGCGGCTTCGTACTCCATGCACCCAGCGCCACGTATAACTCTTCTCTCACGGTATCCGACGACATTGCTCTTACCACCTCGCGCGACGTGCTGGAGGCGGTTTCGCAAGGTCACGGACCCCAGCAGTTGCTGGTGACGCTGGGTTGTGCTGGCTGGAGCGCCGGGCAGCTCGAGGAAGAAATTTTACGTAATGGCTGGCTGACCGTACGAGCCGATCCGGCAATCATTTTTGAAACGCCTATCGAGTCACGCTTCGTCGCCGCGATGAATCTGCTGGGCATTGATCCAAACCGACTGACCGGGGAAGCCGGGCATGCATGATGCGCGTCGAGCGCGGCGCGGCTTGATTGCAGCCTTTTGCGGGTCCTCTGGTGCTTTGGTTTGCGCCACTGCTTGCGCATGATGACGGTACTGGCGTTCGACTTTGGCTTGAAGCGTATTGGTGTCGCGGTAGGCAATACCCTGATACGGCGGGCGCACCCGCTGCAGGTCATCGAAGCTACAACCAATGACGGCAAGTTCAATGCGATATCGCAGCTGTTCGCAGAGTGGCAGCCTCAGCGCATGATCGTGGGTTTGCCTGTGCATCCGGATGGCGCCGAACATGACATGAGCGTACGATGCCGGCGCTTTGCCAACCAGCTTCACGGCCGATTCGGCATCGATACCGTGCTGGTCGATGAGCGTTACACTTCCGCGGTACTGACGCAGCATCGCGGTCAGCCGGTTGATCACGAAGCGGCCGCGCTGATACTTCAACAATACTTTGATGCCCATGAATCAGACTGACTTGGACGCGGAAGCGCTCTACACGCAACTTGAGCAAGCCGTCGGAGCCGGATTGGCAGGCACGTCCCGGCTGGCTATCGTCGGCATCTACTCTGGCGGTGCGTGGATCGCCGAGCGTCTGGCGAGATCGCTCGGTATCGCAGATCTGGGCTACGTCGATGTGTCTTTCTATCGTGATGATTATGCCGAGCGTGGTCTGCATGCCGAAGTCAGACCCAGCCAGATACCCTTTGATGTAGAGGCTGCGACTATTTTGCTGGTCGATGATGTGCTCTACACCGGGCGTACGACGCGCGCCGCCATCAATACGCTGTTCGACTACGGTCGGCCTCATCGCATCATGCTCGCAGCCTTGGTCGATCGTGGTGGCCGCCAGCTGCCTGTTGCACCGGACTTCGTCGCAAAGACAAACACGCTTGCGGAAAATCAGCAACTCGTCCTTCAGAAATCCGACGATGGCCGTTTCTCACTCACCATAGACCATGCATAACCCGCAACTCAATAAAAACGGCGAACTACAGCATCTGATCACACTCGAAGGTCTGCCGCCTGCTGTGATCACGCGCATTCTCGACACGGCCGCATCCTTCGTCAGCGTTGGTGATCGCGAAGTAAAAAAAGTACCACTCATGCGCGGCAAGAGCGTCTTCAATCTGTTTTTCGAGAATTCCACCCGTACAAGGACCACCTTCGAGATCGCCTCCAAACGACTCTCGGCCGATGTGATCAATCTGAATATTTCTGCGTCCTCGGCCAGTAAAGGTGAGTCGTTGCTGGATACCGTCGACAATCTCGCTGCCATGCACGCCGACATGTTCGTTGTGCGTCATGCACAATCCGGCGCACCGTATCTGATTGCGCGCCACCTCACCGAGACGAATCAGGATCATGTGCATGTCGTCAATGCCGGCGATGGCCGCCATGCGCATCCGACGCAAGGTCTTCTGGACATGTACACGATCCGTCACTATAAAAAAGATTTCCGGAATCTGACGGTCGCCATCGTGGGCGATATACTGCACAGCCGCGTTGCACGATCCGATATTCATGGTTTGACCACGCTGGGTGTGCCTGAAGTCCGTGCGATCGGCCCACGCACTTTGCTGCCCGGTGGACTGGAACAAATGGGCGTACGCGTGTTCAATGACATGAATGAGGGTCTCAAAGGCGTCGATGTCATCATCATGCTGCGCCTTCAAAATGAACGCATGAATGGTGCGCTGCTGCCCTCTGCGCAGGAATACTTCAAGAGCTACGGCCTCACGCCCGAGCGACTCGCGATGGCCAAGTCGGATGCCATCGTCATGCACCCTGGGCCCATGAACCGTGGTGTCGAAATCGATTCTGCTGTCGCAGATGGGGCGCAGGCCGTGATTCTCCCGCAAGTCACTTTTGGCATTGCGGTGCGCATGGCCGTGATGAGCATGCTGGCGGGGTCTTGAAAAAAATGAGCATGAGACTTCATATAAAAAACGGCCGTGTCATTGATCCGGCAAATCATATCGACACAGTGCAGGACCTCTTCATCGCGGACGAAAAAATCGCAGCACTCGGTACACCGTCCGCCGGCTTTCAAGCCGATCAGGTCATTGACGCGCATGGATTGGTAGTCGCCCCTGGACTGGTGGATTTGTCAGTGCGCTTGCGCGAGCCTGGTTATGAATATCGCGCCACCCTCGAGTCCGAGTTGCAAGCAGCGCTGGCGGGGGGGGTGACCAGTTTGCTCTGTCCTCCTGATACCGATCCCGTACTCGATGAGCCCGGACTGGTCGAGATGCTGGTCCATCGCGCGCGCGTGCTGGATCAGTCCCATGTCTATCCACTTGGTGCGCTGACCATGGGTCTGAAAGGCAAAGAACTCACCGAAATGGCCGAACTCACCGAAGCTGGTTGTGTCGGTTTTTCACAAGCAGAAGAGAGCATCAGCGATACCACGGTACTCATGCGTGCGCTGCAGTATGCGCAGACCTTTGGTTATACCGTCTGGCTGCGTCCACAAGACCCGCATCTGGGCAAAGGTGGCATGGCGCATAGCGGACCGCTGGCCTCGCGACTTGGCTTGTCTGGCGTACCTGTAATCAGCGAAACCATCGCGCTGCATACCATCTTCGAACTGATACGCAGCACCGGTACCCTCGTACACTTATGTCGGCTGTCATCGGCAGCCGGCATCGCACTGGTTCGTGCAGCAAAAGCAGAGGGCTTGCACGTCACTTGCGATGTCGGCGCGCATCATATCCATCTGACGGACAACGATATCGGATTCTTTGATTCGAATGCGCGGCTTTCGCCACCTTTGCGCAGCCAGCGTGATCGCGATGCAATACGTCAGGCGCTGGTAGATGGCACGGTTGATGCGATTTGTTCCGATCACACACCCGTCGACGACGATGAAAAACTTTTGCCCTTTGGTGAAGCATCGCCTGGTGCGACGGGTCTGGAGTTGCTGCTGTCGCTGTCGCTCAAATGGGCTGTGGAGACCATACCCGCCAAAGATCAGCTAACGGCAGCTATAGCCAAAATCAGTGTGGACCCGGCACGCGTGGCGGGTCTGGATGCTGGCAAGCTCTCGGTGGGCAGTACCGCAGATGTCTGCATATTCGATCCAGAGACTCGCTGGACCGTGAATGCGCATGCGCTCACCAGTCAGGGTAAACACACACCTTTCATCGGTTACGAATTGCAAGGGCGCGTCAGTCACACCATCGTCTCCGGTCGCCTGGCCTTCAGCCGCGCAGCCTGAGTATGCCGGTATTGCCACTGGCCAGACTGGTGCTGCATTTGACCGTGGGTCTATGCAAGGCAGCGCTGCTGTTCCCCTGGCTGGATGCGTCAGGACGCGATCGCCGTGTACAGCGCTGGTCGCATCAATTGGTTCGCATCTGTGGTCTCACGCTGCAGGTAGATGACTCCCTGCAGCAGCATCCTGCATCTCCGGCGCTCATTATCTGTAACCATATTTCATGGTTGGATATTTTTGTCATCAACACGATTCATCCCTGTCGTTTTGTTGCCAAATCCGATATTCGTGACTGGCCACTGATAGGCTGGCTTTGTGACAGGTCCGGCACCATCTTCATTGCACGAGGCAGGCAGCGTGATGTAAGGCGTATTTACGCTGGGCTCGCACAAAGTATTCACGCTGGTGACCGGGTATCGTTTTTCCCCGAGGGCACCACGGCATCGCAGGGAACAGTTCTACCCTTTCACGCCAACCTTTTCGAGGCCGCGATTGAAGCGCAGGTGCCCATACAGCCTTATGCAATACGTTATGTCGATGCGCAAGGCGAACTACACACAGCCGCCGACTTTGTTGGCGAGATGAGTTTTCTGGAAAGCGTGATCATCATCATGCGAAGCCGCGGTATTAGGGCCGAGCTGATTCGTTTGCCTTTGATCGAAACGCAGGGCACGCACCGGCGCGAGCTGGCGAAAGCAGCACGCGAGCAGATTGCCGCTGCGCTGGGATGCCCTTTGTGATGATGGAATGCGACCTACTGCATGCCAAGGTCGCAGGATCCCCCTTCCGGCCACGGTTTGTCTCGCAAGCCAAACCATGTCGGCAAGCGCAACGCGAGCGTCGCAAATTCCCTGCCTCACCCTGTGCCGGGATGACATTGGCACGGTCGGGCCTCTTCTAAACGTCATCCCTGTGCTGGCCGAGATCCAGCGACGTTGAAATTTTCAGCCCGGATCCTGATATTGCGGGCAGTCCACCTGCACCAGCCGTCTATCCTCCAGACACACCGCAGTGAGCTTGCCGCCCCACACGCAGCCGCTGTCGATACCCATCAGTTGTGGGCGCTGTATCAGCCCCAATGTTGACCAATGGCCGAATACGACGGTGATATCTGCAGTTTTACGGTTCGGTACATCAAACCAGGGCAGATAGCCCGGGGGTGGATTGCCGGGCCCCTCCTTGGTATCGAATTCCATATCGCCGTCGGGAGTACAAAAGCGCAGCCGTGTCAGCCCATTGACGATGCAGCGCATGCGCTCTTCTCCCTGCAGTGTATCGTTCCAGCGCAGGGGCGTATTGCCATATATTGTGCGCAGAAAATCTTGCCAGTACGGACCACGCAATTGTGCGGTGACTTCATCAGAGAGCGCCATCACCTGGGCCGCTGTCCATTGCGGCAGCACGCCCGCGTGCACGAACAGATGATCTTGCTCAAGCAGGGCCAGCGGTTGTTGCCGCAGCCAGGTCAGCAATTCATCGCAATCCGGCGCACTCAGAATTTCCTGCATTGTGTCCATTCGTCCACGCGCTCGGGCACCGCAGGCAATCGCGAGCAAATGCAGATCATGATTGCCAAGGATGGTGCGAGCACGCTCACCTAGTGCACGAACCATGCGTAGTGTGCGCAGTGATTCGGGACCACGATTGACCAGATCGCCGACGAAGATCAGCCGGGCGTGCGGTGATCGCTGGTCTATGTGCTCCAGCAGCAACTCGAGGTCGGCAGCGCAGCCTTGCAGGTCGCCGATGGCGTAGGTTTGCATGGGATTCAGGTCAGTGATCCGTCATAGTCGTTGCGTTATTGAGGATTTGCATCGGTAGTTTTTCGACACTTCCTGGGTCCTGGCTTCCGCCGTGATCCAGTCTCTTTCATTGCGCACATTCACCCCAGGTGGTCACCAGCAGTTGTGTGCATACAACCATGAGATTGTAAACGCAGCTCGCATCCAGCCACTCGCCCATGGAATTTCAAGGAAATTCAGATTGGGTAGCGTAAAATACGCCTAATTTTTATTTAGCGTTTTCGCCGCATTTCAGAGGTATTTTCATGATTCTGGTGACGGGTGGTGCTGGCTTTATCGGTTCGAATTTTTTGCTGGACTGGCTGGTGTCCAGCGATGAGCCCGTGGTCAATCTGGACAAGCTGACCTACGCCGGTAATCCGGCCAATTTCGCGTCGCTGGCCGGCGATGCCCGCCATATCTTTGTGCAAGGGGATATCTGCGATCGTGCGCTGGTAGCTTCGCTGCTCGCACAACACCGCCCACGCGCCATCGTGCATTTCGCTGCCGAGAGCCACGTTGATCGCTCGATTCATGGCCCTGGTGATTTCATTCGAACCAATGTCGATGGTACCTTCAGTCTACTTGAGGCGACGCGCATCTATTTGGGTGGATTGACCGACGCTGATAAAACGGCATTTCGCTTTCTGCATGTATCGACCGACGAAGTCTTCGGTAGTCTGGGTCCGAAGGATGTACCATTTTCCGAGACCACGTCTTACGCGCCGAACAGTCCTTACTCGGCATCCAAAGCTGCATCGGATCATTTGGTACGTGCCTGGCATCACACCTATGGTCTGCCGGTTGTCACGGGTAACTGCTCGAACAACTATGGACCGCTGCAATTTCCCGAAAAGCTAATTCCCCTCATCATTACCAATGCACTCGCGGGTAAACCTTTGCCCGTCTACGGCGATGGTCAACAGGTCCGAGACTGGTTGTACGTGGGCGATCACTGCAGCGCCTTGCGTCGTGTGCTGGAGGCGGGGCGTCCGGGCGAAACCTACAACATCGGCGGCTGGAATGAGAAAACCAATATCGATGTCGTTCATACCTTGTGCACACTGCTGGATGAACTTGCGCCCAGAGCGGGTTCTTACAGCGAATTGATCACCTTCGTTACTGATCGCCCCGGGCATGACCGCCGCTAT
>SYFN01000153.1 GCA_005800405.1 Burkholderiales bacterium | reverse complement strand
GGCTTGGCTGAGGTGTGTATAGGTCATGTGCTTCTTCGACTGGCTGGTCAAAAGGCTTTGATACTAATGCACCTCAGCCATCCAACCCATTAATCAAAGTTGCACTTCGTCCTTGAATTCACCATGTCTTTTAACCAGCATAGGCTGATCTTATTTTCTTAAAATCGCGCCGAATTTCTTGTGAACTGCATCGACAAGTGCGGCGACTGCGACGTCGACGGACTCATCCCGGAGCGTGCTTTCAGTATCTTGCATGGTCATACGGAAAGCAAGACTTTTTTCGTCTTCAGCCAGCCCTTTGCCGCGATATTCATCAAATAAAACAATGTGTTGCATGATTTGACATGCCGAATTATTAACGGCCTCCAATTGCAAAACATCGGCCAGGCTTTGCACGCTCACCGTATGTTTGACGAGCAGCGCGATGTCGCGAACGACCGCCGGGAAACGCGAAATTTCGCGGTAAACGGGTACATGACGGCGTACCAGCGCGCCAACATCTACTTCGAACAAAACCGGTGCCAAGGGCAAATCGAGCTTTTGCTGCAAACGCGGATGCAACTCACCGATGTAACCGGCGATGTCCCCATCAATAAGCACATTCGCCGACCGGCCAGGATGCAGCGCGGGATGCACACTGGGCTCAAAGCGCAGACTGAGTGGCGCGAACAAAGCCTCGAGATCGGCTTTCAGATCAAAGAAATCTGCCGCGCGTGCCGGCTGTCCCCACTGCTCTTCCAGCACAGGACCATAAGCAAGTGCGGCCACACGCGTTGGCTGACGAATGCCTGCGACCGATAGCGGCCCATCAGCGATGGACGGATCTTTGCGAAATACCGCACCTAGCTCGAACACACGCACACGGCTTGCCTTGCGATTCAAGTTGTAACGCACGTTAGCGACCAGACCACTCAACAGCTGCGAGCGCATCACGCTCATCTGACTGGCGATCGGATTGAGTAGACGAATAGGATCCGGATTGTTAGAGAAATCCCGCTCGGCTTCCTCGTCCACAAAGCTGAAATTCACCACTTCCTGATAATCGAGATCAGCGAGCTGCCTGCGCAGCACAAAAGGTGTACGGGTATTTTCTGGGCTAGTGTGCATCGACTGCGCGGCGACCGGTGGCAACGCAGGAATATTTTCGAAACCGTGAACGCGTGCGATTTCTTCAATCAAATCTTCTTCGATATCGATATCAAATCGGTAGCTGGGTGGCGTCACAAAAAATACATCCGCTTCCTGCGTGAACGGTAACGCCAGTCGCGTGAATATATCGGCGACTACGGACGCCGAGAGAGGTATGCCAATGATCTTCACCGCACGCGCGAGACGCATCGCAACCGGCTTGCGGACCGGCAGATCAACTTGCTGATCGTCGACGGGACCGACACGCGTTTTTCCCGGCACGCCGCAAATTTCGACGATCAGTGCAGTGATGCGCTCGATGTGTTCAACCGTCGTCGCATAATCCACACCGCGCTCGAAGCGATGCGCGGCATCCGTAGAAAAATTATAGCGGCGCGCCCTGCCCTGCATCGCCTGCGGCCACCAGAAGGCTGCCTCGAGATAAATGTTTACTGTATCCAGAGATACGGCAGTCCCGTCGCCACCCATAATGCCGGCCAGCGATTCGACCTGCTTTTCATCGGCAATTACACCTACCCAATCATCCAGCTCGACGGTGTTGCCATTGAGGAGCTTGAGCTGTTCGCCTTTGCGTCCCCAGCGCACATCCAAACCACCATGAATTTTGTCGAGATCAAATACATGCGTAGGACGACCCAGCTCGAGCATCACATAGTTCGAGATATCCACGAGTGCCGAGATCGAACGCTGGCCACTGCGTTCGAGGCGCTGCTTCATCCACTCGGGCGTCGCTGCGCGCGCATTCAAGCCACGAATTACGCGTCCGGAAAACCGTCCACACAAATCTTTGGCACTGACTTTTACCGGCAGTATTTCATCGGAATCAGGTTTCACGAAAGAAAAGGTCGGCGCTGTCAGTGGCGTACTTGTGAGCGCTGCGACTTCGCGAGCGACACCCAGCACCGAGAGACAGTCAGCACGATTCGGCGTGAGCTTGATCGTGAATTTCAGATCATCGAGCTGATAAAAATCGCGAAAATTCTGACCCACCGTTGCAGTTTCTGACAGTTCAAGTAAACCCGCATTCTCATCGGACAAGCGAAGCTCACGCGCCGAACACAACATCCCCTGCGATTCGACACCGCGCAGCTTCCCCACGCGGATCTCGAACGGCTTCCCATCCTCACCGGGTAGCAACATCGCACCCGCCAGTGCGCAAGGCACTTTCAAACCCGGACGCACATTCGGCGCGCCACAAACGATATTGAGCAAGGTACCGGTACCTGCATCAACCTGACAAACATTGAGCCTGTCGGCATTGGGATGACGTTCGACCGACATCACCTGCGCTACCACTACCTGGGTGAAAGGTGGTGCGACGGGCTCGACCTTCTCGACCTCCAATCCGGCCATGGTGAGCAAATGCGACAGTGCCTCCGACGTAATGTCCGGATTCACCAGAGTGCGCAGCCAGTGTTCAGAAAATTGCATCGCGTCGGACTCAGTTGAATTGTTTCAGAAAACGCAGATCGCCTTCGTAAAACAGGCGCAGGTCATTGATTCCGTAGCGCAGCATGGTCAGCCGTTCCAAACCGGAGCCAAAAGCAAAACCGATGTACTGCTCTGGATCGAGACCCATATTGCGAATCACCGTGGGATGCACCTGCCCGGCACCAGAAACTTCAAGCCAGCGCCCTTTCAGTGGCCCGGTGCCAAACGCAATATCAATTTCGGCGGATGGCTCGGTAAATGGAAAGTACGAAGGACGAAACCGCACCTGTAAATCATCCGTCTCAAAAAACGCCTGAACAAAATTCAGGTACACGCCTTTCAGATCAGCGAAGCTGATGTCGGTATCTATCCACAGCCCCTCGACCTGATGAAACATCGGCGAGTGTGTCGCATCGCTATCCACGCGATAAGTACGACCCGGCGCAATAACTTTGATCGGTGGCTTGTGCATGCGCGCATAACGCACCTGCATGGGACTGGTATGGGTGCGAAGCAGTAACGGCTTGCCAGTACTGTCTTTAGCGTCGATATAGAAGGTATCTTGCATTGAACGCGCTGGATGATTTTCCGGGCTGTTCAATGCGGAAAAATTGGTCCAATCCGTTTCGATCTCGGGCCCGTCCGCTGCCTCGAAACCAATCGATGAAAAAATTTCGCTCACGCGCTGCCAGCTGCGCATCACTGGATGAATGCCACCAACACCGCGACCACGACCTGGCAAGCTCACGTCGATCGCTTCAGCATCGAGTCGTGACTGCATCTGTGCATCCGCCATCGCGGTACGACGTACATTGAGCAGTGCTTCGATTTTTTCTTTGGCCTGATTAATCACCGCACCTTGCGTGCGACGCGCCTCCGGATCGAGCTGACCGAGACCTTTCATCTGCGCAGTAATTTGCCCGGTCTTGCCGAGGTACTTTGCCTTGGCATTCTCAAGCGCGGCAGGATCTTTCGCAGCGAGAAAACCCGCTTCTGCAGCGGCAACGATTTGTTCCAGAGAGCTCATGCAGTGTAGACGCTATAGATCATTAAAAACAACGACGGGGCACAGGCTGTTCACCTCTGCCCCGCCATGAAACTGCACAGGCATCATCTCAACGACGCCCAGTGCCCGCTGTATTACGCGGCGATGGTTGCTTTGACCTGATTGACGATTGCAGCGAAAGCTGGCTTGTCCATCACGGCCATATCAGCGAGCACTTTACGGTCGAGACCGATCGATGCACGCTTCAAACCATTGATGAAGACGCTATAGGTCAGACCATGTTCGCGTGACGCCGCATTGATACGGGTGATCCACAGCGCGCGGAATACTCGCTTCTTGTTGCGACGATCGCGGTACGCATATTGGCCGGCACGCATGACCGCCTGTATGGCAACGCGGTAGACTTTACTGCGACGTCCGCGATAGCCTTTGGCAGCATCGAGAACTTTCTTGTGACGGGCCCTTGCTGTGACCCCACGCTTGACTCTTGGCATAGTGTGCTCCTGTACTTGAGAGTGAGGTTAGGCGAAAGGCATCATGGCACGTACGGAATCCAGATTGGTCTCATGGACCTGGACCGCACCGCGCAGGTGACGTTTGTTTTTGGTGGCTTTCTTGGTCAAAATATGGCGCTTGAAAGCTTGGCCACGCTTGACAGTACCGCCCGGACGAACGCGAAAACGCTTCTTCGCGCTGCTCTTGGTTTTCATCTTTGGCATGCACACATCCACCCGATTCCGGGTGGCTCCTTTATTGGACGAAGACAGGTGGCAGAACAAACTGCTCTTGGATGCCTGCTCTCGCTTCTTGTAAACGGCGAAATCGAGTCCGCCGTATCTTGCACCCCCGTCCGAAAATGGGAACGCGGATTCTACCAAATTTTGTGACGAACTACTTCTTCTTCTTAGGCGCCAGCACCATCACCATCTGCCGGCCTTCCATTTTTGGAAACTGTTCTATCTGACCATAAGGCTCGAGATCGAGCTTGAGTCGCTCCAGCATCCGCATACCGATTTCCTGGTGGGCCATTTCACGACCCCGGAAACGCAAGGTGACTTTGGTCTTATCACCTTCGTCGAGGAACTTGATCAGGTTGCGCAGCTTGATGTTGTAATCACCATCATCGGTGCCGGGACGGAATTTGACTTCCTTCACCAGAATTACCTTCTGCTTGAGCTTCGCTTCGTGTGCCTTTTTTTGTTCCTGGTACTTGAACTTGCCGAAATCCATCAGGCGACACACCGGAGGAACCGCTGTCGGTGCGATCTCTACGAGATCGACGTTGGCTTCCTCAGCCATTTTGAATGCCTCGGCCAGACTGACGATACCTAGCGCTTCGTTTTCAACACCCGAGAGACGCACTTCAGGCGCCGTAATTTCACCGTTAATGCGGTGCGACTTGTCAGTAGCTATTGCAGTATCCTTAAAAAGTCCAATAATTAAGCCGTGCTTCTGCAGCGGGCAAACCTGACGGCAGATCCGTCAGGCCTTGCTGGCAAGCTCCTGCTGGAGTCGCTCAACCAGACTGTCGACGGACATCACGCCCATATCGACATTGCCTCGTGCACGCACGGCCACGGTATTCGCATCTCTTTCCTTGTCGCCCACCACAACGATGTAGGGCAATTTCTGGACAGAGTGCTCCCGTATCTTATAGGTTATTTTCTCGTTGCGCAAATCAGCATGCACTCTAAACCCTTGTTTTTTCAGGTTTTGCTCGAGTTGTTGCGCATAATCGGCCTGCCCCTCGGAAATATTCAAAATAGCAATTTGTGTTGGCGCCAGCCATAAAGGCAGCAACCCGGCGTGGTTTTCAATCAACATGCCGATGAAGCGCTCCAGCGAGCCCAGAATGGCCCGGTGCAACATCACCGGGACCTTGCGGGTGTTGTCATCGGCCACATACTCGGCCTCAAGGCGCACCGGCATCGAGAAATCCACCTGCATCGTGCCGCACTGCCAAGGCCGACCGATTGCGTCTTTGAGCGTGTACTCAATCTTCGGACCGTAAAACGCGCCCTCTTCAGGCGTGATCTCGTAGGCGCAACCGGAACACTCCAGCGAGGCGATCAACGCCTGTTCTGCCTTGTCCCAGAGCTCGTCCGAGCCGACCCGCTTTTCGGGCCGAGTTGCCACTTTATAAATAATCTCGGTAAAGCCGAAATCCCGGTAGACCTTTTGCAGCAAGGCAGTGAAGGCTACGCATTCGTCAAGGATCTGGTCTTCGGTACAAAAGATATGCCCATCATCCTGAGT
>SYFN01000152.1 GCA_005800405.1 Burkholderiales bacterium | reverse complement strand
GATGAATGCGATGGGGCATCAGGTACCGACCATGATCGGTGTAGATCACCGCGGCATCGCAGAAAAAATCAGTCAGCTGGTGCCCGATTACATGGTAATGGGAGACCGTGGCATGGGCGATATGGCGGACATGGAGATGCCGCTCCCCGAGAACACCTTGCCCATGATGACCGGTGACGGACCTTTCGGTAGTGTGGAAATGGGCGGAATGTTCACGGTGCTGCAAGTACGTGCCGATCAAAAGCCTGGGGATTACAGCAACCCGGGCTGGTACAAGCATCCACCCGGCACGATTGCTTATGAATGGAAGGGCGAGCTGCCCGAGCCATCCACGCAAAGTACCGCGGGAGGACAGTCCATGCCCGCGCAGTCGAAACCGGCAAACACAGAGCCAGCCGATATGCAGCCGCGCGGTCGAAAGCCCTCAGGTCACGAAGGCCATTAAATCATTGACAACTCAGATTCCAAGGAGCATTCCCATGTACCTATCCATTCAACGGGTTCTCTTCCGTGTCATCGCGGTGTCAGTGTTTTGCACTTTCCCGCCCGCTCAGGCTAATCACCATGAGCATGAAGCGCATGCATCTCAGACCAGCGGCATGATCAAAGGCGAGCTACGCCGCATCGATACCGAGAACCGCAAGCTGACGATCAAGCACGAGGCCATCCCGGATGTGGATATGGCGGCCATGACCATGGCGTTTCGGGTTGCCGATAGCATTTCAATCGACAAACTCAAGGCAGGTGACAAGATCCGCTTTTCGCTGGGGAAGGTGGAGGGGAAATGGACCGTGGTGGCGATTGAAATTGACACAAGCCCTTGATCAAAACTATCCGAAGAAAGTTTTGAACAGGGCTGGCTTGGGAGGGAAAGCGGCGGTGACTAGCTCTCGCCGTTCTCACTCGCTTCAAAATCAAGCTCTACGCGCGCGCCGTTAGGGTCATGAAAGAATAATTGCCACACCCCTGTTTCTTGCTGGCGTCGTAAATCGTAGGACAGTCCGCGAGACTTCAGCATCGTCAGTGTGCGATTCAAATCAGTCGCAGAAAAAGCCATATGGTCCAAGATGCCGGTTTTTTCTGCAGGCAGTCGACCTTTGTCCATGATGTGCAGCACGGGCTGGTTGTTACAGTACATCTAGGCACCCGGAAATGACATGGGGGGCGATAACCTGTTTGCAGTCCCAGCAGTTCCTGATAAAACCGGACTGTTTCTTCAAGCGCGTCCGTGACGATGGTGAAATGATTCATTCCTGTGACTGCCATAGTGCTTCCTTTGAAGGTTAAAACCTTTCTACCCGGTACGGTGTCGGATCCGCATACGTTGGTAGCCTGCAAATCATCTCCGCTAACAATCGTCCACTGGATGCTGCCTGTGTCAGTCCATGGTGTGCATGACCAAAGCTAAACCACAAGCCTGTATGCCGTGGCGCGGGACCAAGCAGAGGCAGCATGTCGGGTGTGCAGGGGCGCGAGCCCAGCCAAGGGGTTTCATCCAGCGTGTCACCAAGCGGATACAAACGGCGTGCGATCGGCTCGAGTATTTGCAGTTGAACGGGTGTTGATGGTGCATCACGTTTTGCAAATTCGGCACCGGTAGTCAACCGTATGCCGCGCACCATGGGGGCCAGCGCATAGCCGTGGTCTACATCAACCAAGGTGTGTCGCAGTTCAGTACCCGCGCGCGCATAGTGCCTGTGATAACCCCGCTGTCTGCCAAGCGGCAGGCTGTAGCCTAGCTGGCGAGCGAGATCTTCACCCCAAGGTCCAAGGGCTACGACGACATCGCGTGATTGTGCAGGGCCCGGATGGGTATTGATTTGCCAATCATCGGCAGCGCGCCGTAGGCTGCGTGCGTCCCCTGTGCGAAATTCCCCACCGCGCTCTTGAAACAGCGCGAGATAAGCGAGCGAGAGCGCGTGCGGATCACTGATCTGCCGTGAATCGGGATAATGCACCCCGCCTCGGATGCCACCACCAATTCCGGGCTCCAGTGTCCGTACTTCGCTCGGGGATAATTCCCGCACGCGCAGTCCATAGGCCAGACTTTGATTCGCCATCAACCGACTTGCTACTTCGCTGTCGGATGTTCGGTACAACTTGATCCAGCCATGCTCATTGACCAGCGCACGTGCGCCTGCCGCCTCGATCAGTGGTTCATGTTCACTCCAGCTGTGCTCAATCAGTGGCAGCGCGCCGGCGATGGCTGAAGGGTAGCGCTGCGGCGAGGAGTGCGACCAGTAGCGTACCAGCCAGTGCAGCAATGAGGGTAGGGCTTGCGCATGATAATGCGCAGCGGCTTTTCGCTGCAGCGCGTAATCCATCAGGGTGCGCCAGTCTCGCGGGAACGTATACGGAAACACAGATGAGCGTTCAATCAGACCTGCATTGCCGAAACTGGTGGCAGTGCCGGGGCGCTGCCTATCAACTAACAAGACCCGACGACCACGCAGCTGTAATTGAAGGGCCAGTGTGATGCCAACGATACCCGCACCCAGCACGATGACATCGGGATTTTCCGAAGGTTTCAATTTATTTATCATAACGCGCCGTCATCTCAGTCACCTGTCTAATGAAAATCATGAGCCTAAATTACGAGATTCGTTCATGGATTAATCCCGGCTGTGAGCGCATTATCCTCTTACCGCCTGCTGTGTTGTGAAAGCCGCAGGCAAAGTGAGTTGAAAAACACCCGTCACATCACTAGGAGATAAACATGGCATGGACTACACCTGCAGCAACTGATCTGCGTTTCGGCTTCGAAATCACTATGTACATCGCCAACCGTTAATTCGGTTGCCCTGTACAGCAACCCCGGTTGCAAAAAAATCGACCTTCGGGTCGATTTTTTTTGCTCTTTTTGCAGCATTTTCGGAATTTGTGTGCGGCTCGTGCTTCGTTCGCCAAGGTGTGCCTGGTCCGCAGGCACGGATGCGAAGCAGTCATGCAGCAGGTAAGTTCGGTTGATTTGTAAGCTTTACGAAAGGTGAAATCATGGGCATGTGGATCGAGCTGGGCATATTTTTGCTGGTACTGATTTTCGGCAGGCACCAGATATGGGATGTGAGACGAGAGCAGCGCAAGCGCTCGCAGCAAAAATCCGATTCGGAAGCCTGAGTTTTTGCAGCGTGAATCGCGCGTGGTCATGGTGCCGCGCGTCTGTCTCGTCAGGCCTCTGCGGGCCATTTTTTCGATCGCTGTGATCGCAGGTCGATTGACAAATTAAAATAGTTTGTGACATTTTGGGTTGTATTGAGTTATCTTACGCCCATAATTAATTACCTAAGCAGGCGCAGCCGCTATCGAAGTCGTATGTCGGCTCGCGCTTCAGATGTCGCCTATGCCATCAACGACCTGTAACTCGCTCAGGATCGCACATGCCATTTGACCACTGCGCAGAATGTCGGCGATGCTGCTTCGTCGAGGCGGAATACCCGCCCCTCGAAATAACGCTGACCCGAAAAGAGAAGAAAAAATACGGCAGCATCTGTATTGAAACCGACTGCCCCAATCTCGGACCGACAGGCTGCGTGCTTGGCGATACCAAACCTTTTAGTTGCATGCTTTATCCACTCGCTTATAATCCGGCCTCAAAGACAATCCAATACGACAGGGATTGTCCTTTGATGCCGGAGTACGTTCGCCAACTAAAAGATGCAAAGAGCGAGGCAACCAGACACCTAGCTTCCTGTAAAAAGGAAATCGTCAGGCTGGAAAAATCCGATCCCGGGTTTTTGAAAAATAACTTCGAGATCGATTCGGATTATTTTGATTTGAAAAAACTTCCGATTGCACCTTTAAATAAGGACACATCAGAATGAACGGATCCCTATATCAATTGGGCGAAATCAAGAAAGCCCGTCAGTCGCCGCGGGTGATGCGTGTCGGTAACCAGAGCTGGACCGCCAAAAACCTCTGCGTCGAGAGCTATCACGAGGATATCCTCTACTACACCACCCGCTGGGACGCGCTCTGCCCCTATATAGATATCAGCGACGAGATGCTGGCCATGGCGCCGCGGCCCTTCGTGGTCTATGCGCTGCCTCCGGACAGCCCTTACGGTGTTCCCATCAATGACACGTACGGGCTGGTGGACACCGCCTCGGAAGAGTTCTGGTGCGAGGAGCGCCGCTCGCGCAAATTCCGCGAGTTCGACAAGCAGTACCGTGGCTTCAAGTACACCGAAGAGGTCATCAAGGGCATGGATCTGACTGTTGACGACATGTTCGAAATGGGTGGTGCCCATTTCGAAAAATGCTACATCGCTGACGAAGAGGTCGCTGGGTTTGTCGATTATGTCAAAAATCTCGAGGTACTTGTATTGCGCATGCATTCGCCGGAGGGTGAACTGGTACTCACGGATGTGTCTGTGATTCTGCCCAAATACGATCAGCTGTATGGCAGCTTCTGTCAGTGGAATCGGGATTTCAAGACTCGCTCGCCGGGGAACTACGCGTGCTTGTTGGCCTGCCGCTGGGCCGCACGCAATGGTCTGCGCTATTACAACTTGGGTCCCTTGGACGATTATGGCTACAAGGCCTTGTTCGTGACTGACTACGAACCGATTTATGCGATGGCTTTGGTCGATCCTGATCACCCGCTCGCACTAGATCCTACTTCACCCCTGAAAATCGATTTCAAGCCCGAGGAGTTGAACCAGATTTATCGCCACGGCGAGCCCGTCCAGCTCAATAACTGCGCCGCCTGATCGCCAGGCGACGTAGTTATTGATTGGCCGGGAGGAGACGATCACGTGTCTCCTGCGATGCAGGTATCAGGTGGTTCGAGCAGGGCCGCTCGATCGAAAGTTGGGGTCATCATCCCCGAATAGGTGTTCCTCACCGAAGCTGAGGTCATAATCGATTGTCAGCTCTTCATTGCGTGCGATATCGCGTACAGCTTCCAGCACGTCTTTCTCATTGAAGCGCAAATTCGGTGTCTTTGAGTGATTCAGGTAAATCGACAGGTTGACCGCATTCATACCGATTTCGGGCGCAAATACTCGCCCTTTTTCTACTAGACAGAAGCTCGCCAGATGCTTGCGCAAACTGCTCGGGACTTTCTTAAGTTCGATGCGGGAGAACTTGATTTCCTTCGTGCTCACCATGCTCTTGAGGGGCTTGGTCCCTTTGGGTATGTCGCGCAGTGCAAATACGCCGATGCCGTGGATGTGGGAAACACCGAGCTTGCAATAAACCTCGCCCAGCAAATGGTCATACAGTTTTTCTTTCAGACTGCTCATGGTCCTGGTCTATTCAGAGGGTAATTTGTGACGGCCTGTAAAAGGTCGCCTCATCGTTCGCTGCTGTGCAGCATTTTACGCCAAGCGACGCTCGTGTCCCCACTAAATGGGGAATCCCCAGCTTTCAGGCGGTAACTTGAATTAATTTAAAGCTGGCTTGCAATTAATTCGTCAAAGTCTGCATTGACACCGATTTTACGAGCGCCTTTCGTTTTGAATCCTGAATCCTGAATTCAGAATTCAAATATTTCTTGAGTTTAACCAAAAATGCCTTTTATTTAAGTTAAGGCCGACTCAATCAAGCAAGGTTCAAGCAGTAGGCTGGTGTTTTGTCCGGCTTTGGCGTGGGTTCGGATGGCGTTAATGATGTATGCCTCATCCGTTCCAGCGCGGTGTGCGCAAGACACCCAACAAAACAAGATGGTTCATTTACTCTCCGTATTGGACTTTTTTACACGACCCTCTCGGGGGTCGTTTTTTCGGGGCAGACTCAGCAGAGACCTTGGTGTTTTGTAACCGCTAACAAAAACTGCGGGTGGCGTGGGTAGACTTGGTGATGCGTGCAGCAAGCGACATGAAACCTTCGTTATACCCTGCCAGCGACTGCGGCCCTTCGTATCACTGATCTGATGAAAGGTTCTTGTCGAGCGAGTGCAGCTGTTCGGGAGGGCCTCAAGTTGATCAGTAATTTGAAGTTGATTGATCGATACCAAAGCATCCAGCTTTACTTCTCGACCAGTTTTTTGAAGTAGTCAGGTAATGCAAACAGTCCTTGATGGGTTGAAGAGTTGTAGTACTCGAGATCTTTCAGGTTGGCGGAGGTAATCCGCTCAGCGATTTGCGAGGAAGAGACGAGCCTGGGGTCGAGGTTCTCGCTGCAGACCGCAAACGACCAATAGGCGCCATAGAGTGGAATGTAGAGGCCCATCGGTGCGACGAGAGTGAAATTTTTCTGAAGTCGCTGGTAAAGGGTTCGCACGATATCAGGTCTGAAGATGGGTGATGCAGTGTGCAGTACCATCGCTCCGCCCGGATTCAGCAGCTTTTTGACGGAGGAAAAAAATTCGGCGGTATACAGTGCTGATGCCGGTGTATCGGGATCGGTTAGATCCAACAGCACCAGATCGAAACGTTCGGTGGTGTCGCGAACAAAAGCAAAACCATCGCCAATGCGGATTTCGACTCGCGGATCATCCAGTGCGCCATGATGAATTTTCTGAAAATAGTCGCGCGCGACGCGGATGACGACTTCATCGAGTTCGGCGATAACGATACGTTCAACGCTCGGGTATTTCAACAGCTCCTCGGCAGCGCCACCATCTCCGCCGCCGAGGATCAGCGCACGTCTCACATTGCCGTGGCTGGCAGCTACCGGGTGGACCAAGGCTTCGTGATAAAAAAATTCTTCTTTTTCCGAGGTCATGTAGTCGCCATCCAGGCGGAACAGGCGACCGAACTGGGGTGAGTCGTGTACCTCGATGAGCTGGTAGGGCGACTGTTCGCGATACAGCACGGACCCGAGCTGGTAGGCGTAGGTACTGTGCTCATTGAGCCATTCCTGTCCCATGCTCTGCGCATTGTGTGCGGCCCTGATTTCTCCGCGTCGCAGGCTTTGATGGTGGGCTTGAGCAGGATCGAACATCGTCGTCATTGTATCAAGAAGCTGCGATGCTTTCTTGCTGTTGTCGCTTGAAAAATTGCAGACGTAGATATCAAGCGTGACGGCAGACTGCTCCGGCCAGGTGTGCAGCGCGAGATGTGACTCAGCCAGAAGGACGGTACCTGTCACCCCACCGGGCGCGTCGCCGATGCCGGGAAATGTAACAAAGGTATCGCCGACCACAGTCAGCCCGCAGCTATTCACCATGTCGAGGCATGCTTCGCGAAGACCTTTGTCGTCGGACATCAGTTTCAGATTTTTACGACAGCCTGACAGATCGGCAGTGAGATGAATGCCTTGCATTTTTTTGATTTTCTTTTGCGTTTAGATAACAAACAAGCTTTGAATTGTGCCATCAAAATAAGGTCGGGCAAAATGATGGCTGGGGTAAGTACTATTTTATTAATTAAATCAAAATATTCGCTGATATGACAACACATGAAGCCATAACAAAATCAACGCGCACACCTCGTCTCGATATTGAATACCTTGAATGGAATCCAACAGGTACTCGCACTATGGTGCTGGTTCATGGCTGGCCGGATTCGGTGCGCACATGGTTTCAAGTGGCGCCTGCTTTCGCTGCGGCTGGCTACCGAGTTCTTGCACCTTCGGTACGCGGCTACGCGGGAACGCGATTTCTTGATGCGGCGACGCCGCGCATTGCGCAATTGTCTGCGCTGGGTCGTGATCTTCTCGATTTCGTTGATGCTCTCGGGCTGCACAATCCCGTCCTGGTCGGGCATGATTGGGGTGCGCGCGCCGTTGCCAATGCAGCCGGCCTGCGACCGGGTGTGGTTTCACATCTTGTGATGGTGTCGGTGGGCTACGGGACCAACACGGTTCAGCAGCAGCTGAGCCTGGAGCAGGCCCGGAATTACTGGTACCACTGGTTCATGGCCACGCCCCTGGGTGAGAGAGCGCTGCAAGAGGACAGGCGTGCCTTCGCTCGTATGATGTGGAATCTGTGGTCACCACCGGGCTGGTTTGATGAAGCTGAGTTCGAAGCGACTGCCAAGGCCTTTGATAATCCTGATTGGGTGGCCATTACTTTGAGTTGCTATCGTCATCGTTGGGGCTTGGCCGAGGGCGATCCCGCTTATGCAGCGGATGATGCTGCGCTTGAACCCTTGCCGGTGCTGGCCGATCCGATGCTGGTGATACATGGCGCTGCTGACGCCGTAAATCCGGTACATACATCCGCGGGCAAGGAGGCGTGGTTCACTGGTCCTTACCGACGTGTCTTGATCGATGGCGTGGGACACTTTCCTCAGCGCGAAGCAGCGCAGCATTTGATCAAGGAGATCGTGGAATTCTGCGGTTAATGGTGCGGGCCTGTATGATGTGGCCGCGTTAAACAAAATTTCGGCGTCCTACGCGCTATCGATCATGATTCAGCTCTACTCCACGCGTAGTCCGCGCCAAATTCACAGCCTCACCATCGCGCTTCTGCGTGGTTTGCCCGTTGCTTGGGCCGATGACATTCGCAGTTTGCCCGCAGTTGAGGTATTCAGTTCGCGTTACAGTCTGCTGGGTGCTGCCGATACGGCTAATAAAGGCGCCGTCGGACAAGCACAAATCAATACTAGGATCGTAGCGCGTACGGGTGAAGTTCTCGAGGTTGTACCTGGGTTGATCGTTAGCCAGCACAGTGGTGAGGGCAAGGCCAATCAGTATTTTCTGCGCGGCGTCAATCTCGATCATGGTATCGATTTCCGCTTGACACTGGATGGCATGCCAATCAATCAGCGCAGTCACGCGCATGGTCAGGGTTGGACAGACCTGAATTTTCTGATTCTCGAACTGATCTCGTCGATTCATTATCGCAAGGGGCCTTACTACGCAGCCTAGGGCGATTTTAGTTCTGTTGGTTCGGCCAATATTTTTTATGCCGATACGCTGGACAGGGGCATAGCGAGCATAGGCATAGGGCAGGGTGGTTACTACCGCACAATGCTCGCCAACGCACCAAAATTTCACAATGGTCAATTGCTCTATGCGCTCGAGCTTTCTCACTATGATAGGCCATGGATCAGTCCCGACAACTACAAGAAATACAACGGCGCACTTCGTTATTCCGAAGGTACGAATGCCAATGGTTTCAATATCACTGCACTGGCGTATTCCGGGCAATGGAATTCCACGGATTAGATTCCTTGGAACGAATACAAGCAGGGACTGATTTCACGTTGTGGTTCCATGGATGCCTCATCAGGTCCGACTGCCAGCCGCTACAGTCTCTCGGGTGAACGGCGGCAGTCTGATGCGGCCGGCAGTGTCAAAGCGCAGGCGTATGTCATTCAGAATTATCTCGATCTGTATTCCAATTTCAGTTACGTGGCCAATGAACAGTTCAATCAGCACGATAGTCGGGTGACATCCGGCCTGAATCTCTCACGCAGCTGGAACATAGCCGGTCTGAGCAGAGAGGCTGTCAATACACTAGGTGTGCAGATCCAGAACGATAATGTGTTCAATGGTTTGCATACTACAGAACGTCGTGTTCGCATTGCCACCACTCGCAGCGATCACATCACTCAGAGCAGTATTGGCGTCTATGCCGAGAACCATGTGCACTGGAATGACTGGCTGCGCACTGTCAGCGGTGTGCGCGGTGATTTTTTTCGATTCAAAAATCTGGGTTTGAGTTATGCTGTCAATACCGATACGATCAGTGATTTCATTGCCAGTCCCAAGCTGAATGTGGTTTTTGGTCCGTGGTACAGCACCGAGTACTACTACAGTGTCGGCAGTGGCTTTCATTCGAATGATGCCCGCGGCGTGACTGCTGGTAAGGGTTTCATGGGTGCTTCGGGAAGATCACAGGGGCTGGTGCGCAGCTTCGGACACGAGATTGGCATTCGGACCGGAATCATCAATGGATTGCAAAGCAGTCTGGCGTTGTTCCAGCTCGATAATGCCTCCGAAATCGTGTACGTCGGCGACGAGGCACCACCGAGGACTCGGATCGTCGCAGTCGTCGCGTGGGTTGGGAGTTCAATAATTACTACAAAGCGTCCGACTGGCTGACGATTGATGCTGACGTAGCTTTTACAAGGGCACGGTTCAGGGACGCCGGTGGCAAGGGTCGTTTCATTGAAGGTGCAGTGGAAGGCGTGGCTCCACTGGCTGCGGTGATTGACCACGGCGGGCCTTATTATGGCTCTGCGCAATTTCGCTACTTCGGCCCGCGTCCGCTCAGGGAAGACAATAGCGTGCGTTCTGACGGTACAAGAACCGTGAACGGGCGCCTCGGCTATCGCATTGACAAAAATACGCAGCTTGAGCTGGTGGGCTTCAATTTGTTTGGCCGTGAAGACTCCGCCATCGATTACTACGGTAACTACGACGCGTCGAGCATCGGTGGGACATCGACTGCTGGGCGGGTTTTCCATCCGATTGAGCCCAGAACCTTCCGTCTGATTCTCATTAGCCGTTACTGAGCGTTCTGCTTCCCGACATACAGTGCCTCTCCGCGCGCTGGATTTTCCCTAACTTTAATTGCCTTTTTAAACACATTTATCAGGGCAAGTACTCTGATTAGCCCTGATTTCCCTAGGTCTTCCCTACAGTAGGGTTTTTTTGTGACTGATGGGTTGACGAACGACTGATTTATTGTCAAGATTCAGTGACAATTAAAAGTGTAAATTACGATTTACATGATTAGTTGCTCAACACCGCGTCAGGCTTCAGGAGATGCGGGGCGCCTGCAGGCGGGGTCCGGCAGGGTTACGGGTGTTTTTCTAAGGAGTATTGATATGTCTGACAGAGACAAGGTTTGGCCTACCGGCCTGACAGAGGCAGAGTCTGAAGAGATTCATCGCCATCTGATTCAGGGCGCGCAGCTGTTCGGGATGATTGCCGCATTCGCCCATCTGCTCGCGTATATCTATTCACCTTGGCTTCACTAATTTTCGGGGGAACTCAAGATGATTTACGGAAAAATGTGGTGTGTGGTTAAGCCGTCGGTGGGTATTCCCATCATCATCGGCGCCGTTGCTGTAGGCTCGTTCGCGGTGCATCTGTCGCTGACGCTGAACACAACCTGGGTCAAGAAATTCCTCAATGGCAGCGCGGCACAGGTATCGGCAGTCCAGCCTGACACGGTACAACCCGTGGCGATGCTGGTTGCGCCAGATCCTGCGCGAAAGTAGTTTTGTGCGGGATCCATGGTTCGGAACCTGCAAGTTCCGAACAATGGCAGAACCCACTTCCTAAACGGGTAACTGGCGTCGGGAAACGTCGAGAACGACATGCAGACACCTACCCTTCCACAGGAAATTCCACGTAGCTGGGCCCGAATCGGCTCCAGATTCCTTCCTTTTGCGGATGCCGCGACACCGGATCTTCCGCTATCCCGCCTGCTCAGGCTATCGCTGTTTCAGGTATCGGTCGGCATGGCATTGGTACTGATGATCGGTACCCTTACCCGCGTCATGATCGTCGAGCTCAAAGTGCCCGCGGCATTGGTCGGCATCATGATTTCTTTGCCGCTGATTTTTGTACCTTTTCGTGCGCTCATTGGTTTTCGCTCGGATCACCACCGCTCGGCCCTGGGTTGGCGCCGCGTACCGTATCTCTGGATGGGGACCATGGTGCAGTTCGGGGGCTGGCCATCATGCCGTTTGCGCTGCTGGTTCTGTCCGGTATGGGTCATGCATCGCATGCGCCCGCTTGGGTCGGGCATATGGCCGCAGGTATCGCCTTTCTGTTGGTAGGTGCAGGCCTGCACACGACCCAGACGGTTGGCCTCGCATTGGCAACCGATCTCGCAAGCCCGGAGTCTCGCCCCAAAGTCGTGGGGCTGATGTACGTGATGCTCTTGTTGGGCATGATTGTCAGCGCCGTTATCTTTGGTGCGGCGCTCGCCGACTTCAGCCCTGGTCGTCTGATACGGGTGATTCAGGGTGCAGCCATCATGACCTTGGTGCTGAATGTGGTCGCGCTGTGGAAGCAGGAGTCGCGCAGCCGAGATCGCGCTGGTGTTCCCGCTACCCCGCCGGATTTTCGCTTGTCCTGGCAAAGCTTTTGTGAAGGCGAACACGCCGTGCGCCAGTTGATTGCTATTGGTCTGGGTACCATGGCGTTCACCATGGAGGACGTACTTCTCGAGCCCTATGGCGGCGAGATTCTCAACCTGTGTGTGGGTACAACAACGTCGCTGACTGCGGCGCTCGCTGTCGGTGGTCTGCTGGGTTTTGGGATTGCTTCGCGCGTCCTCAGTCGTGGCGCTGACCCGCTGAGGCTCGCCGGTGTTGGCGCCGCTGTTGGGCTACCAGCTTTCATGCTGGTGATCTTTTCTGCACCACTACAGATGCCGCTGCTGTTTGCCTTGGGTACGCTCCTGATCGGACTGGGTGCCGGGCTGTTCGGTCACGGGACCCTGACGGCGACCATGAATCTTGCACCCAAGAGCCAAAGCGGCCTTGCCCTCGGTGCTTGGGGTGCAGTGCAGGCATCGGGGGCTGGCGTCGCCGTTGCGTTAGGCGGAATACTTCGGGATGTGGCTGCGTCGATCGGTGGTCCGGCCTTTGGTTACATGAGCGTTTACGCCCTCGAACTGGTGTTGCTGGTTCTGACTCTGGCGGTCATGGCACCGCTGATGCGGGCAAAATCGTCTTCTCAAATTTTAGGCAATAATATGCGGTCTTGATTATCGGTCTGGACCGCTTCGCTCCTATAGCCTGACGATTCAGGCTTGGGCCGCATGGCGGTCGCTGGTGATTTGTCTGTATCAGGTCTTTGCGCCGATATGACCGGGCAGGGGCCAGGTATTCATTGTGAAGATCCGGATTTCGTCGGGTCTGATTGTTTTAACTGAACTGGGAGAGGCATATGAAAACGTGGCAGATTTTGTTGGTTATCTGGGGCGTAGGCGCAGGCTTCATGATTCTCAACCGCTTCAATCGCGGAAATATCGAGCGGCTTAAAAACCGCAAGTAATTCGCACAAGGCCGCTTCTCATGCGGCCTGTTTTTCTACTGCGTTGAACTGTGCCCGAACCAGTGCGATGTGCTCTCTCAGCACATACAGCTGATCCGCGAATGTCAGCGGCGGCTGTAAACTATTTACCGACGCCTCGATTTCGGCAAGCTGGGGATCTATGTTGGCGCGCTGGACCTCAGTGAGCTCCTCCCTCATGTCGCGCTCAATTTTCATGAGCCGGCCATACCAGCGGTAAATGCGCGAGCGCACTCGCCAGCGGTATAGGGGCGCGATAAGCCGCGATAGCGGTACCACGACAATCAATAAGGGCACCACCACGATCAAAATCCGATCGACCAGGCTCGCCGGCCAAAATGGCAGACGCTTGTACAGGAACGGTGAGCCGGAAGTGTAGTAACGCCGTGCTTCTTCACTGATCGGTATTTCGTGTTCGGTCGGCGCCGGGAATTCGCCCGCTTTGCGATACATTGCTGGCTTGCCGTGAATTTCGCGCGCAGCGGCAATCAATAAATCCGAAATCGCAGGATGCAGGCCTTCTCTTGCAATAAACTCCACGGGGGTGCCGACCAATGCGGTGTCTTTCGGTGGCAGATTGAGACCCAGATCGAAGCTACCCTCCGGCGCCTCTAGGCGCGAGAGGTAACGCAGACGCCGCAAGTAGCCATCGGCTTGCCGCAGACTCATCAGCTTTATGCCGGGTACGCGCATGAGTTCGCGAATCTTTCGTCCACGGACTTGTTCACCCGTGAGGAAAATGGCATCTACCTTTTTTGCGAGCAGAGCTGCAATCGCGTCATCGCCATCAAGATCAAGCAGTCGCGTATTGCTGGCACTCATGTCGTTTTCCTCGAGCATTTGCAAGGAGAGCAAGCGAGTGCCGCTGCCATCAGGGCCAATTGCAACTCGTTTTCCCCTGAGTTGTGTCAAACGGTCCAGCGTTTTTCGATCGCGGTAGAACACCAAAAAGGGTTGCACGTACATCGTGCCCAGTGAGTTCAGTCCCTGGGAGGCCTCCGCTTCGGCCAGACCCGTCTGCACCAATCCGACATCAGCCGCTTGTTTTCTATCCAGTAGTCGCTGAAGGTTTTCTGCAGAACCATCTGCGACTACAACCTTGACCTGAATGCCATGCGTACGGATGATTTTTGCGTAGCGCTTGGCCGTGTTGTGGAAGCTGCTGTCCTCGGCGCCACTCAGGATAACGACTGTGTCTGGAGGAGCGGCGCGAACCACCGTAGTTCCTATTTTTTTCATTCAGGCGTCAGGTTCGAAGAGCTCGTATTTCCCATCAAGTCAAGGGCATAGTTGATTCTGGTCTGATGGATATTGATGCTGGTCGACAATTGTGAAGAAAGGTGCCAGAGAGGCTGCCATTCGCGCCGGAGTGTAGCGATGTGTGATCGGCTTCAGAACAGGGCATATTTACATCACGGCACCGACTTGCCAAGGTACAAATTCACTCTGCCCGTAGCCATGCAGTTCGCTTTTGCTCGCTTGTCCTGAAGCGGTGTTTATCATCATCGCGAGGATACGCTCGCCCATCGTCTCGATTGAACACTCGCCATCAATGATCTCGCCACAATTGACATCGATATCTTCCTCCTGACGCTGCCACAGGGCCGAATTGGTGGCCAGCTTCAACGATGGTGAGGGCGCGCAGCCGAAGGCACTGCCACGGCCCGTCGTAAAACAGATCAGATTCGCGCCGCCCGCCACCTGTCCGGTCGCACTGACCGGGTCATAGCCTGGCGTGTCCATGAAAACAAAGCCATGGTCGACCACCGGCTCCGCATACTCGTATACGGCGCGCAAAGCAGTCGTTCCGCCTTTGGCAACTGCGCCCAGCGATTTCTCGAGGATGGTGGTGAGGCCACCCGCTTTGTTACCTGGCGAGGGATTGTTATCCATTTCGCCTCCGTTGATCGCGGTGTAATTTTCCCACCAGCGTATACGTTCAATTAGCTTTTCTCCGACATCGCGTGACATAGCACGTTGGGTCAACAGGTGCTCAGCACCGTAAATTTCAGGTGTCTCGGAAAGAATCGCGGTACCTCCATGCGCTACCAGCAAGTCCACCGCAGCACCTAAGGCTGGATTGGCGCTGATACCCGAGTAACCATCGGACCCGCCGCACTGAAGGCCGATAGTGAGATGACTGACGTCGCAGTTTTCGCGCCCGGTATCGTTGGCGACGGGTAGCATTTCCTGAATGAGCTGAATACCTTTGGCTATGGTTTTTGCCGTACCGCCCGAGTCTTGGATATTGAAAGTACGCAGAAGCTGACCTTCGCTCAGGTGGCTGTGATCGAGCCACGCAGCGATCTGATTGGTTTCACAGCCGAGTCCGACCACGAGCACGCCGGCAAAATTCGCATGCCGTGCATAGCCGCTGAGTGTACGGCGCAACAGCTGCATGCCAAGTCCGCTGTGATCCATGCCACAGCCGGTGCCATGGGTGAGTGCGACTACGCCGTCAATATTAGGAAACCCATGCAGAGCATCCGGGTTGCTACGACGCGAAAAAAAATCCGCGATACCGCGCGCCACGGTGGCAGAGCAATTCACGCTTGAGAGAATGCCAATGTAGTTACGGGTAGCGACTTGACCATTGCTTCGACGGTAGCCCATGAAGGTGGCTGTTTTTTTTGCTGGTGCTGCCGGTGCCTCTGTACAGAATGCATAGTCGCGCTGAAAATTGCCCTTGTCATCGCCGAGTCCGCAGTTATGGACATGCACGTGTTCACCTGCCTGAATATTTCTGCTGGCGAAACCGATAATCTGGTTATAGCGACGTATTGGATCGCCGGGGTGCAAATCGCGCGTGGCAAGCTTGTGACCGGCAGGAATCAGGCCGCGCACCGTGATGTTTTCAACCGATGTACCTCCGACGAGCTGCTGGCGTGCAATGAGCACGTCATCGAGTGGGTGCAGGCGAATAAAAGTACTGTGCTTGGTCATCGTATTTACCCTGACGCGTTTATTTGTTTTTGAAGCACATTCTACTACGTGAGCACCGAAAAAGTAAGAGTGTATCGATCGAACTGCAAATCCGAGTCCCGGCCCTTCCTGTGACATCCTTTATGTTGGTGCAGCGGCACGGCCTGACTTAAAAATGGTCAAGGCTCGTCATTTTCATGCGTTTCGCAACCGCAGAGAAATTATGTAACCATTACAATTAAGGAGACATCAACGTTAACAAAAACATCACCGTAAAGCCCACCGGCCTTGCCAGACAAGTGCGAGACTTGAGACCATGACGACAACCTACGAAGAAGCGGCTGCCCATCTTTATCCTCTTTGGCAGCATAAAACCCGGTGTTTGAATTTGCCTGAGGCTATCCGGCCGCGTGACCGAATCGAGGGTTACCGGGTGCAGCAGGCTTTTGCCGAGCGCCACGGTGTTCCTCTCGCTGGCTGGAAAATTGCGGCCACGAGCATCGAAGGTCAAAAGCACATCGGTGTGGATGGGCCGCTCGCGGGTCGCCTGTTCGCCGATCGTGTCCTTGCGGATGGCGCAAACGTGTCGCTGAGCGGTAATCTGATGCGTGTGGTTGAAATCGAGTTTGCGTTTCGCTTTGGGGAGCGGCTTGCGCCGCGTGCCGCCGGTTACGCTACTCAAGAGGTGCTGGATGCTGTCAGCACCATGCATCCTTCGATCGAGATACCCGATTCGCGGTTCGAGGATTTTGTGATGGCTGGCGCGCCTCAGCTTATCGCCGACCTTGCCTGTGCCAATCTGTTCATATCGGGGCCGGGGCAGAGCGAATGGCGCAATTTTGATTACATTGATGCCACTATTCAGATCACGCAGAATGATGTGTTAGTTGATCCGGGTTTTGGGCGCAATGTCCTAGGTGACCCGCGTGTTGCGCTGACTTGGCTGGTCAACGAATTGTCACGACTCGGTATCGCTTGCGAACCGGGTCAGTTCGTGACAACCGGCACCTGCCGTGTTCCCATTACCGTGCGCCCTGAAGACCGTATCAATGCGGATTTTGGTGTTCTGGGCAGGGTGAGCTGCTCGTTCAGTGAATAGGCGCATAAGGCACGACACTGCCGGAGCAGACAAAGAACGGGCGAAAGTTCTGGGTGGCAACGCGACTCTGCTGACAAACGCCTTCGTGATTTTCTCAATCAGGAATATCTGTACCCGAGGCGGATCCGCTGTGGATCCATCCACTTTTCTAGCGTGAAGTATTTTTTCGTTGCGCGGGTCGTGCGTAGGGTGAGGAAGCCGGCTGTCGTTTCGTCCCCGACCTGTTACCTGAAGGTTTTGAAGATAAATGATCGGGCTCCAGGGTCAGCACGGCATTGTCGGTGATGTCCTGACCAATATTGATATCGCTGCCCGCCGTGATCTTGGGTACCACCAGTGTCGAGCCGGCTTTGGGCTGCATATGGGCCGGTATGGCATTGACGCTGCGTATCACTTGCGGGGTGGTTTGGAATCTTGCTGCAACACTTTCTATGCGCTCGCGTGTGATGGTCACTTTGTGGGATGTCCATGAAGACAGCGCCTGAGTCCAGTTCGTCAGATTCTCCCGGAATTTCTCCGCATTTGGTGTGGGAAGCAGGATCTGCGTATCCGGACTGCCTGTAATTACCGGACTATTGAACTGCGGGTTCAGCGCCTTGAACTCCTCCATTGGCAGCTCGGCCAGCTCGGCGGCAAGCTTGAGATCAATATCGCGCGTCTTTTTTACCGACACAAAATAAGGTTTGTTTTCCACGGGTGGCAGCTTCACACCGAATTGCGCTGGCGACGCGATAACGTTTTTCAGTGCCTGCAGCTTCGGATAGTAGTTGCGGGTTTCCGCCGGCATGTAGGCAGACAGGCCGTTGTAGTCAATAGGGCGCCCTGCGGCCTTTGCCCGCGCGATCGCACGCATCACCGAGCCCTCGCCCCAGTTGTAGGCAGCCAGTGCGAGCTGCCAATCGCCAAACATGCCATGCAGCCTTTGCAGGTAGGTCAATGCGGCATCGGTAGAGGCCAGTACATCGCGGCGATCGTCGCGAACCGCGTTTTGCTTGAGGTTGAAACTGCGACCGGTACTGGGAATGAACTGCCACATACCGGCGGCCTTGGCATGCGAGTAAGCCTGGGGATTGAAGCCCGACTCGATAAAGGGCAGCAGCGCAAGTTCCGTTGGCATCTGCCGTCTTTCTAATTCCTGCATCACGTGAAAAAGATAGCGTGATGCGCGCTGTGCCGTGCGCTGAACACCCTCGGGGCGCGCGCCGTACCAGAAGCTGTGGGTGGCTACGAGCGGGTTGTTGAGCTCCGGGATCGCGAACCCTTTACGAATACGGTCCCATAGATCGCTTTGGTCGGCAACATTGTAACTGAATTGCTGATCCATCAGCTCGGCCTTTGCGGCGGGCATGAGCGTCGCAGGCGTCAATTCGAGCGTCTGTTGGCCGACGTCTTCGTATTGAGCCAGCAGCAAAGCTCGATCGTGTTCGGCCAATGCGGTCACGTGGAAGGACGAGGCGGCGGCCACAGTCGCAATACAAACCAGCGCGGCAGATTTCGGGTACGGCATAGGGTGGCTTTTATGCGGGCTCGCCGGCGAGGCTGCCCTGTTTTTGTCGAACCCGGAGTCTATTGATTAGATGGAAAGGCCGTCAAGCAGAATATCGCCTTGCCTTGATCCTCGAAAGTTTCATTTTGATAATATATATGGTAGTGTATCTCGCCGGACTACAGTTCTAATCGATCGAGAGTGACATATCAGCAAGTATCCGAGCCTGTCTGCCCGGCTCTTCGGCGATGCTCCGATAACCGGCGTTCGTGGGATGAATTTTGTCCCTTGCCAATTCAGTTTCGGGTACCGACAACCAGGTGTCGCCCCAGATTTCCGCTACGCCCCGAACCATCTCACGCTGTACGAGCTTTGCCTTGGGCGGTAGTACCCAGAACACGCGTGTGCCCAGCTGGGCGTTTTCCCGAATTTTGTTGAGTTCCGCTACGGTGTTGGTATTTTTGCAATCATTGATGCCTAAGGAAGCGCTGATTTATTCCCCGAAGGCCTTCCCGTAACGCAGTTGTTCTTTTAGAATTACGTCTACGCCCCCTGCTAGCGAGACTGCTCATGCAAACTAGTTTCTCCGAACTAGAATACGCCGCGAAGAAGAAGAT
>SYFN01000151.1 GCA_005800405.1 Burkholderiales bacterium | reverse complement strand
CGCAGGCTTCTAAAAAATGGACGATGCCGATTCAGAACTGGAGAATGGCGCTGAATCGATTTATGATTGAATTTGGTGATCGGCTGCCCGATCACCAATAACTGCTCCGCCGGTATTTACACAGAATAATTTACAGGCTCCGGGTCAATTTTTTTTACGCTGAGTCTGGGTGTTGTTACTTACTACCTCACTACGCCGGCACATTCGTTCATCGGCAGGCATGCTGGCGGTTTCTTTATCTACGCGATCATGGTAATGGGTGCCTATCTTTGGGCGCGCCATCGCTACGCCCGCTGGCAACAAGCCTGAGCCCCGTACACGACCTGACGGGCAACCTACCGCATCATGTGTTTTGAAGGATGTAGTGATTCATGAAGATCGCCGCAAAACCAATCGCCACTTTTCGCCATTCGGCCGCTGATGGTCCCGCTTACTTCGCCACTTTTTTACAGCAGCTTGGCTTGCCTTATCGAGAAATTCGAATTGACCTTGGCGAACCGGTGCCCGAGCATGCGGATCAATTTGCCGGTATTGCGCTGATGGGGGGACCCATGAGCGTCAATGACCCATTACCCTGGATACCTGACTCACTGGCACTGATTCGCGATGCAATTGCGCGAGACATCCCGCTCATTGGTCATTGTTTGGGCGGGCAACTGATTAGCAAAGCGCTCGGTGGTGAGATAACTCGCAATCCACACGGCAAAGAGATCGGATGGCATCGCATCGAGGTCGCCGACCCTGCCCTCGGTCGGCAGTGGCTGGGTACTGACGATGGCTTGGTTGGCTTCCACTGGCACGGCGAGACCTTTACGCTACCACCCGGTGCCCAGTGGCTGGCACGCAGCGAGGCGTGTACAAATCAGGCCTACGTGTTCGGGCCGCACATCGGCATGCAGTTTCATATAGAGATGGATGAAATCACTATCTTGCACTGGTGCGAAGAAGGCGAACCCGAGGTCAGTGCCGCTAAAAGCAAGCCCGAGGTTCACCCGCATGTCATGACAACGCAGCAAATTGCGATGGCAACGCCTGCGTATCTGCCGGCGATGCGGGTTGTGGCCGATCATCTGTATCGGCGCTGGGTGCACAATCTGCGCGATTAAAAACTTCAAGTCGTGCTTGATCACTAGCCAGCACAGCGGAGGGGATTATTTCCGTTTTCTCGCTGGCGTCAGCCCGGTGAATTCAACACGCATCGCTACCCAGGCAGCATGCATCGCCTGCCGCAAGCCGATGGCATCATCGGCGAGTAATCTCATCCATGCACCGGCGCCATTCGGCAGCGCTGATGCAGCGGCATACACACCTGCAATCGGTTCAATCGCCCGACGCAAAGAAGCCACTAGTGCAGGTGGCGGGTCGGAAGTGGTCAACGCGAAGAAGCTTGCCTGCGCTTGGTAGCGGCCGTTGATGCCAGGTCGGTTGCTTTGCAATGTATCACCATCAATCCGAAACCGATCATGCACCAACAGACGCCCTGCGGCATCGCGCACAAGGGTTTCTGACACATAGATTTCAAATACCTGACCGCTTAGATCGGGGTCATGCAAGACCAGCGCCTCGCCCAACAGCACACGTGCGCCGTGGTGCAATTGCACCACGACTTCGTTCTGCAAGTTCGAACGCGGGAACATCACCAAGGGGTCTGGCAAATATTCGAGCAAGCAATCTGGCTCGGCTTCGATCAACACCCGGTGTCTGGCCTCCCGACCATCGTTCATGGTGTGCACGATGGTAGACGCCGCAGAAGTCAGATGGGCTTTCGTGCCGGCCTGAGCGACGAAGCGCAAGCCAAGATCGTCGCCTTGAAAAATACCGCCCGAGCAGGATTGAAGATAGAGCGACGACATGCCCACCGGATCGCCAGCAAAACGTAAGGTGCGACCCAGATGAAACGGATAACCCACCAACTGTCGTCCAACCCCGGTGTTTCCATTCGGGTGCTGCACGAACTCAATGAAAGCCTGTGGGTTGAAAACGGATGCGATAGTCACAATGAATTACTAAGAGATTAAGCTAACGATCGAACAGCACATCGCTGGCGATACGCTCTACGATCTGATCCACACCATCGCCCTTGGCACAGTTAGTCTCAAGTACTGGCCGACCCGCACGTACTTCATGCGCCTCGCGAATCATGCGCGGCAAATCAACATTCACATGCGGCGCAAGGTCGACTTTATTGATGACCAGCAGGTCGCAAGTGAGGACACCAAGGCCACGCTTTCGCGGGATGTCATCACCACCTGCCACATCAATCACAAAAATCCAATAGTCGACTAAATCAAAAGAGAAAGTCGATGCAAGATTGTCGCCACCAGATTCGATCAGGATGAGATCCAACCCGGGGTATTTGATGCTGAGTTCCTCTGCGGCTTGAATATTCAGCGTTGGATCTTCACGTATCGCAGTATGTGGGCAGGCACCGGTTTCCACCGCCAGCACACGCTCGGGCTCGATCAGTCCGCTGCGACGCACACGGTCGGCATCTTCCTTGGTGGTAAGATCATTCGTGATCACCGCCAGATTGGTACCGCGCGCACGGAAGCGTGGAATCAATTGCTCGAGCAATCGCGTCTTACCGGAACCCACCGGACCCCCAATGCCCACGCGGGCCGGACTAGGGTGAGCCTTGGCAGCTTTGGAAAGCGCAGCAACAGGTGTCAAGTCGTTCATGGTGCGTACATCGAAAAGGTTAACGGAACATATAGCGCTGACACAACGGTACAACGCTGGCTGGCTCGCAAGTAATGACGCGGCCATCGATCATGACATCAAAGGTCTGCGGATTCACCGTGATATTGGGACAGGCATCGTTATGCAGCATGTGAGATTTATTCAGATTGCGGGTACCAAAAGCCGGCAGTAGCTGCTTTGTGAGACCAAGCTTGGCACCGGTATTGGCTTGTACCGCGAGTTGATTCACGAAGTTCACCGACAGTGCTTTCTTTGCTTCGCCGAATGCACCCCATTGTGGCCGCATGATGATCGGCTCGCAAGTCATCAGTGATGCGGCTGAATCACCCATCGCGCCCCAAGCGATGAAGCCGCCCTTCACAACCAGCTCCGACTTAATGCCAAAAAAACCGGGACGCCAGAGTACAATATCGGCGATCTTGCCGTCTTCAAGCGAACCAACATACTGATCAATACCAAAGGTCTTGGCAGCGTTGATGGTGTATTTCGCGATATAGCGCTTGATTCGTTCGTTATCACCGATACGTGTTTTTTCTTCTGGCAGACGACCGCGCTGATCTTTCATTTTCGAGGCCAGCTGCCAGGTACGCGTGATCACCTCATTGATTCGCCCCATACCCTGACTATCCGAGCCGAGCATGGAGATTGCCCCCATATCATGCAATACATCTTCGGCAGCGATGGTTTGCGCACGAATCCGTGACTCGGCGAATGCTACATCTTCCGGTACCGCAGGATTCAGGTGGTG
>SYFN01000150.1 GCA_005800405.1 Burkholderiales bacterium | reverse complement strand
GCCGATGATGATCTCCATGCCCTTCAAACTGATGTTGTTCGTGTTGGTCGATGGCTGGAGCATGCTGATGGGCTCGCTCGCGTCGAGCTTCGCGATGCCCTGAGTCTTTAAAGGATAAAAAATGGAAATCGCTACCGTCGTTGATCTGGGTCGTGGTGCTCTCTGGGCCGTCATGATCATCGCTTCGCCTTTGCTGGTGGTGGCGCTGGGTATCGGCCTGTTCATTGGTGTGATTCAGGCAGCGACCTCAATCAATGAAATGACGCTTTCTTTCATTCCGAAACTGATCACCATGGGTGTCGCGCTGGCCCTGTTTGGCGGCTGGCAGCTCAGCATGCTGGTGGACTACACCCGCGATATTTACAAGCGCATTCCCGCCCTGTTTTCCTGACCGGGCCAGCGCTCGAACGATGCTATGACACTCCTTGCCGCGGATATCGTCGAGCGCTTCTACACTTTTCTCTGGCCGATGCTGCGCATCTCGGCCATGCTGCTCACCGCACCCATCTTTTCGCTGGACGCACTCACACTCCCCATCCGCATCATGCTCGCGGTTGTGCTGACTTTTTTCATCTACCCCATGGTCGATTGGCCAGTGCTCGATCCCATCAGCGCGATCGGTTTTATCCAGATCGTTAATCAGCTTTTCATCGGTGCGATGATGGGCCTGATGCTGCAAGTAGCCATCGGTTCGATCGTGGTGGGCGGTCAGGCGATTGCGGGCTCCATGGGCTTGTCAATGGCCAGCATGGTCGATCCGAACGTCGGTAACGTGCCAGTCATCTCTCAGTTTCTGGTCATTCTGTCGACGATGATTTTTCTTGGATTCGGCGGCCATGTGATCATGATTTCGATGATCATTGATAGCTTCACTGCCCTGCCGATTGGTCAATCCATCCTGAATCAGGCCACTTTCGGCAAAGTGGTTGCCTGGAGCTCCATGATCTTTTTGGGTGGCGTACTGATTTCACTGCCAGTGATGATCTCGCTGCTGTTCATTAACATCGGCCTTGGCATCGTCACGCGCGCGGCGCCTAGTCTCAATATTTTTTCCGTCGGCTTTCCCGCATCGATCGCAGCCGGTTTTATCATTCTCATTATCGCGCTCGAGAGCATTATCGGCCGCATGCGCTGGCTGTGGACACAGGCCTTCCTGCACGCGCGCGATCTCGTCGGACTGGTGAACTGATATGGCAGAGTCCAGCTCAGAAGAAAAAACCGAAGAACCTACCTCGCGGCGCCTGTCGAAGGCCCGCGAGGAAGGCCAGGTTGCGCGCTCTACCGAACTGCCCGCAGCAGCGGTGACGATCGCGGTGCTTGGTTTTCTGTTTCTCACCGGCGGCGTGCTGGTCTCCAAACTGGCTGAGGCTTTTGAGTCCGGTTTAAACTTTGATCGCAAGATCGTGCACTCGCCCAATCTGTTACCTGCGATTTTCGCGCACAAGATTTTCGAGAGCTTCATCCTGATCGCCCCATTGCTCCTGTTGACAGCCGCAGTAGCGATTGCGGCATCTGGCGCTACCGGCGGTTATCTTTTTTCACTCAAGGCTGTTGCACCAAAAGCATCCAAGCTCAATCCGCTCATTGGCATCCAGCGTATGTTCGGTACCAAGGCGATGGTCGAACTGGGCAAGGCCTTGCTGAAATTCTTTTTGGTGACGGGCGTCGTCATCTGGGTACTGGCAGACAATATCGCCACCCTCGACGCGCTGGGCAAGATGGCCTTTGAACCCGGCATGAAAGTCGCCGGTGAAATGCTGGCCAAGTCGGCGCTGATCATGGCCTGCTCACTGATCGTGATCGCGCTGATTGATGTGCCCTTCCAGAAATGGCAGCACATGAAGCAAATGCGCATGACCAAGCAGGAAGTCAAGGACGAGATGAAGGACATGGAGGGACGTCCCGAGGTCAAGGCGCAAATTCGTCGCCGCCAGCGCGAGATGTCCAATGCGCGCATGATTGATCGCGTCAAGGATGCTGATGTCGTCATCACCAACCCGGAACACTTCGCTGTTGCACTGTCCTATGATCCGAACGGCGACAGTGCACCGATACTGCTGGCCAAGGGCGCGGATGCGGTCGCAGCGCGCATCCGGGAAGAAGCAGAAAAGCACGGTATCGAAATTTTCCAGGCACCGCCACTGGCGCGTGCACTCTACTTCACAACGGATGTCGAGCGTCCGGTGCCCGAGGACCTGTACTATGCGGTCGCGCAAGTCATTGCGTATATATTCAACCTTGCCATTGTGCGGCCGGGTGCACCGCCCGTGCAGCGTCCGCAACCCAAGGTACCGCCCAACATGCAGTTCGACGCAAACGGCAAGCTGGAAACTGAAGAGGCGACATCATGATCGATACCGAGCACGAGGTGAGCAACGACACTGTCGGCAGCGAAGGCATCTTCCTTCGCACCGCGGATCGCCGCCGTTTCGACTATGTGATGCAGGCGGTGCGGCAGCAAAGCCTGTCGCTCTCGCTATCGAGCCCCCACGATGGTGTTCTTGATCACTACGGTCGTATCGTCATTAATAAACTGCGCAGGATGCCTGATTTGCAGATCGAGGTCTTCCTGCCCCAGAACACCGAAGCACTGCTCGACCGGTACAACCAGATACTCGGCGGACTCTCTTTGGAAGATGCGCGCAATGGCGCGAACTCGCCCGCTCCACGCCGCGTGCTGATCGCCCATGATGCCAAAGCCATCAACGCCCGCGACCTGCAGCTGCCGGCACGACTCGTTCAAGACTTCCCCGGCGCGAATGTCTCTCTGATACTGCTGATGGATCGAACCGGCACAGCACAACACGAAAAAAGTCTGGACAATTTCGGTCAACGCCTGCTGCGTTGGCCATTGGAGCAACCCACGCGTGCCGAAGGCGAATCCCTGCTCAAGGTAGCGCGCGCCATGGGCTTTGAAGTCGAAGTCAAAAAAGTATTGGCCGCGACCGGCTTTGCCGAGGTCAAAATTCCGCAGACAGTTGACGAGCCGGGCAGCTTCGAGCGCCAGCTATCCGAGGCAAAAACCCGAAAAAGTCTGCCCGCCCAAAGTTCGCAGCCGGCGAGAAGTGTGAGCGATGACGTCCCCGAGGACCTCGAGCCGGCATCGGTTTTCTCGGAGCCCCCGAAGCGCCCCCTGCTCAAAACGGTGTTTGGCTGGATCATGGCCTTGGCGCTGCTGTTTGCCGTTGCAGCCGGCACGATTGCGCTTCTGTTCCCGCAGCGACTCGCCCCCATGCTGGCAAACTCGCCAACCCTCAAGCAAAACCTGCCGTCCTGGATGATGACGATGGTGGCGCAAGTAGCAAGCGAGCCAGCCACTGCCCAGACCGAGGTCAAGCCAGAGCCCAAGCCAGAATCGCCGCCCGCAGCCAGCGCGGGGACTTCAGTTCCTGCGCCTGCCGCCGATTCATCGACTAACAGGAGTGAAACCGCCGCGGCAAAAGTCCCCCCGGCAGCGGACGCCATCGCATCGACCGACCCTGTGCCTGCGAAACCCGTGGAGAAAGGCAAGTCAGCCGAACCCGCTGCCAGCGTCGCCAAAGCAACTGACGCTCCGACGAACAAGGCAGCTGCGGAAGATCCGCTGGCACCACGCTCGGAGCGAGGGGTTGACCAGATGATTCGTCAGGCGCCGAGCGGGAGCTTTTTCGTGCAACATGTGGCGGTGAAATCGATGGCCGAGGCGCAGGAATTGCGTGCGGCTTATCGTGCGCTGGCGGGTGCCAAGATTGCTGCGGTCAAATCTCCGAAGAAAGGCGTTCGTTACATATTGATTTCAGGGCCGTTTGAAAACAAGAAGGAGACCAGAAGCTTCCTGCGCAAGGACGGCATACCGTCGGACTCCTGGCTACGCCCAGTGAAACCTTTGCAGCTTGAGCTGCAGCCGGCGAATCGATAAGAGCGCCTCGCGTTTTTGAAAAGGTAGCGCATGTCTGAAGAAGAATCGCAGGTCTTTCGGGCCGACGAACAAGTCGAAGTCGCGGCTGCGGAGGGACACGCACGCAAGAAAGTCAGAGCGGCGAAAGGTCCGAGCGACCAGCGTGCTGTCAAAGATCAGGAAGGCGGTCCTTCGGATACAAGAGCGCTGCGTGATGGCAGCGGTGACGCCGAGGGCGGCGCTGCGGTAGCAGCAGACGCGCACAACAATGACGGTGACTCGGATATACGCGCCATGCGGGATGCTGATGGCGGTGGAGCGACCGCCGGCACTGGCAACGGCGATGGCCCAAATGGCCAGCGCGCCATGCAAGATGCGCAAGGCAAAGCTGTATCAGGTGGTGCGAGTGACAGCGATGGTCCTTCCGACATGCGCGCGATGCTGGATGGCGACGGCCCTTCGGATGCACGTGCAATACGGGACGCCGACGGCAATCCAGCCCAGGCCAGCGCAAACGACGGCGATGGTCCGTCTGACATTCGGGACATGCGTGACGCGCAAGGGAATGCACTGCTGCGTCAGACTGACGATGGTGACGGTCCATCAGACCAGCGGAAATTGCAGGATCACTGGGCCGATATTCCGGATGCCGGTGGGAGCGGCGAGCATGAGAGAAGTGCCGAGGATGAGCCGGCCGCCGCCAATGCGACTACGGAGCCGACCGAACCGGACATGGTTTTCATGACCGAAGAAAACGCAGCACCCTGGGTGCTATCGATACACCTGGAAGAACGCATACAAAATCTGGGCGCGATGACTGCAAAGGTCACCGCACAGCTGGATACGCTGGAAGACGCAGTCAAGAAACTTGGGAAACGGATAGGACGATGATCGACGACGCCAAAGATGAACAGGCCGCTGCTGCAGCCATCGGTGAAGGTTTTACGCCAGCACCGCCGCCGCCGGCATTAAGCGAAGAAGAAGCTGCCGCTGCGACCGCCTCGCTCTCCGGAGACACGGTCCTGCCCGATGGCACCATTGCTGTGCCGCAGGGTACCGCTAAACGCGCGCTTGAAGCGGTCCAAATTCTGGTCGAAAACAATCGCTCAGCCTCGCAGCAACTCGAATCCTTGATGGGCATCGTGCTTGATGCGGCTGAAGTCGCCAACCGCTCGGCTTCTGCGGTTGCTGCTACCGGCACTCACGTCAACAAGGCCGCGGAAAAGCTCATTGATGGCGCTAAAAAAACCAGTATGCAGGCCAAGGTCATACTTGCTCTGGCCGCCGCTGTGCTGGTGGGTACTGCAGGTACCTTCAGCTTTATGACTGTGCAGCTGCATGGCAAGGTCGAGCAGCTTGACGAAATGCTGCTGGCCGTGGGCAAGCGCGCGGTTGATCTCAAGCGACGCATGGAAACCATGGACGACATTCATGCTGCGCTCGAAGAGCTGAACCTCAAGCAGGAGAACACGCAATCGGTCCAGCAAGCCATCGAAGACAAGATCGCGCGTCTGGCTGATTCCGGCAAACTCCCGACTCGCAAAGAAGCGGCGCCAGCCGAGGCACCTGCAGCACCGGCCAAAGCGCCGCCCCAGAAATCCGAAAAGCCGCCCGTAAAAACCGAACAGAAATCCGACCAGAAGCCCGATCAGAAAGCGGAGCGCACGGACAAATCCGACTCCACCACCAAACCCAATCAGGTAGCGGCTAAAACCAGCAATGTGAAAAAAATCTCGGGTGCCAAGGCAGAGACTGAGGAAGCCGCGCTCCTTGAGCAGCTCAGTGGTCTGGATACCCTACTCAAGGAACAATCACGTGCGGTACGAGAATTGTCGTCCCAGGTGAACAGCCTGCAGGGCTCGGTATCGAATGTCGATGGCATCAAGAAAGATGTGGAGGCGATTGCAGCACTGCAGAAGCAGCGTGAGAAAGAAGCCGCTCAGGAGCTCGCAGCCGGCAATGCCCGACGCGACAAGGAAATCAAAGACAAAGAACGCGAGCTCGCCCGCGAACGGGAGCGCATACGCGAGCGTGAGGCCGCCAGAGAACGCGAACTGGCACGCGAGCGTGAAGCCACAAAAGAAAAAGAACTGGCCCGTGAGCGCGAACTCGCTCGCGATCGTGAACTGGCCCGTGAGCGTGAAAGCAGCAAGGACAAAGACCGCGCGGTGTCCTACAACCGTCAGCAATCCAAACCGAACGCAGCCGCCTCCGTGGATGGTGTACCTTCGTACGCAAAACCGGCAAGCAAACCGGAATAAAGCCGCGTCAACGCCTCCTCCCGGCGCGATGCGGCTGTCGCGCCACAAAACAACGCCCTCTTATTTGGAACCACCGGCCTCTGATGCCGGTCGTTGTCCTTGATGCCCTTGGAACTTTTGCTGTCAGGACGTCACTATCGGTGACGGATCCTTGATGGTTCCGCCGACGTCACCAAGGGAGCAAGCATGCCGAATATCGTGATCACCGAAGGATTGGATAAACCCCGGGAACTGGCTTACACTGAAGCGAATATCACCGCCGCCACCAAGCTCGAAGACCTTAATCTCGCTAACCAGACGGTAGGCCAACTCGCCTATGCGTCTTCGCAATTACTCACCGGACTGAAAACGGAGAAGGATAATCTGGGTAAGATCGTTGATGGGATTGAGAGTATTACATCGGAGATCGAGTTTTTTCCGGAGAGGATTGCGAAGTGGGATAACCTGCCGGATCTACGAATTCCAGATAGCGCTGTCGGGGTCATCACCCTGCCTTTGCAGCAGCGCGATATTGCAACCCAAAAGACCACTGAAAATCCGAACTTAGCTGGCAGCAGGCCTATCAATTTTTTTGGCTCGAGTAGTACTGGACTGGATAAAGAAAAAACGTTTATCAACACGCTGGTAAATTTTATTTTAGCGAAACCCTTACTGGATGCAGCGGGTGTGGTTAACAACAGCCAGACTGGTTATGTTGTTCTCTCTGATCTATATGGAAGTAACATAGGCGGCGATTTTGCCATTTGGCAGATCAGGAGTTCAATCGTTGAGGATACAGTTCCCGGTAGCGGTGGAAATGTAGGGGATTTAGTCGTTTACAGAAATACCGCGGGACAACCTATTTCTTACAAAAATATCAGTTTGGTTAGCTTGGTTCCTGAAGATCCGACGATAGAACCTGTAATAGTCCGCACCGTACTTAATCCCAATCAGGTTCAGTCATTTGTTGTACCAAAAGATATCGCTGAACTAAACAAATGGCGTGAAGCAGTACAGGCAAACGCTCAGATCGCAGCTACTAACTCACTCATTAACACGACTGGACTTCCCGCTGGCGCGGCGCCACCAGTGACAACGTTAGGGTTTAGCGTAGAGAAGTATTACGACAAGGCAAAATACTCGATGACGGAATAAATCAGAGACGGCACCAGCGTAATTCCCACGCCCAACGCCAACGTAACCATGTACGGTGCCTATCCACCCATCCAGAAGGCTGATCTTGATTTGAGCAAAATAACAACTGCTGACCTCAACAAGTTTTATCAAAGACCCGGAGAGGATATTATTTACTACATTGCCGAAGTAAGAACCAATGGCCAAGTCGTCGTCAGAGAAGCAAGCGAATTTTTCGGTGGAGTGACGAAATTCAATGGCAATATGACTGCTGATCTAAAACAAGTCATGCGCGGTGAATACGCAGAGAAGCAAATCCTGCTCACGCAGCGCAGCGCCGATCAGACCGCGTTCGTCACCTCGATCACGCAGCGTTACAGCACCTTCTCGGATATGGCGAGCAATCTGCTGAAAACCTTGATTAACTTTTACAACGAGTTGGCACGCAATCTACGCGGCTGATGTCGTCGTGAGACAAAAGGCACACCAAAGAAGCTTACCCGCCGAAGGCGTCAACCAGCACTTCAATCCGGCGGTTCTTGGCGCGACCCTCGCGCGAGTCATTCGGGGCGAGCGGTTTGGTATCAGCCATGCCGCGCACCACCACACGTTCTCGGGGTACGCCTGCCTGCTCGGTGAGATAATCTGCCATTGATGCAGCGCGGGCACCCGACAAATCCCAGTTTGAGCGATAGCGGTTGTGACCACTGAGCGGAATGTCGTCCGTGTGTCCTTCCACGGTGATTCGTCCACCCGCGGCCGCGATGCTGCGACCAATTTTCGTCAACATGGGCATGAAGTCCGGTGACAAATCGGCGCTACCTGAATAGAAACTGCCCTGTACCACCATACGAATCACGATGCGCTCTCCATCGCGCTCGACCTGTGCCTCACCCTTAGCGATTTCGCTGGCAAGCATCTCGCGCAGCTGCTTGAGCTGGCGGGCCGTGTCGTTGCGCTGCTCGTCTTCTTCGCCACCCTCGCGAATCTCAACCCGACTTTCCACCTGCGCCTGAGCATCGGCAATACGACCGTACAAATCCACCATCTCCTGCGGCATGATGCCGCTGCCACGCTCGGGCAATTGCAAGACCAGCTTGCCATTTTCGACACGCAGCTGCACTTTTTTACCGACCAGATCCATCGAGAGTGATTTCTGCAAGGTGCCCAGGTCGCGCGCTAGTTGCTCAGGCAATGGCGCCGTTTCTTTCGCAGGGCCAGCGACGAGTTGCGTCTCTGCGGGTGGCGCGACCACGGTCGGCAGCGCATCCTGTTTACCGAAAGATTTTTGCAGTGAACCGCTGACGTCCTTGAAACGATTGACGTTCAGATCGGAGAAAGAAAGGATTAGGACAAAGAACGCCAGCAGCAGCGTGATCATGTCAGCGAAGGTCGTCATCCACAAGGGTGAACCGAGTCGCTTTGGCGGCTCTTCATCTTTGTGAAGCGCGGCATCAAACAGTGTGACGATCTTTTCCGGCTCTGCTTCGGGCTCTATTGTTGCCGCCGTTTTCATTCAGCAGTCGCCTCGGCTTCGGTTGTAACGGGCGCCTCGGGCTCGGCTTGCTGAGGCAGTATGTTACCCAACAAAAGATCTGGCAATAACCGGGGATCGCCACCTTTGTGAATGAACAGCATACCGGCCATGGCGAGTTCATAGTTACGGCGAACTCGCTTGCCATGCCCCATGATTTTTTGCACCAGCGGACCCAAAAGCACGTTCGCCAGCACGGCGCCATAGAGCGTGGTCAGCAAGGCCACCGCCATACCCGGCCCAATTGATCGTGGATCCGACATATTGCCCATCATAAGCACCAGGCCCAGCAGCGTACCGATCATGCCCATGCCCGGCGCCAGCTCTTGTGCATAGCTGAAAAAATCACGCGCGTTATCAAAGCGAAGCCTGACCTCGGCAATTTCACGAAGCAAGGCATCCTTGAGTACCCCATGCTCAATACCATCGACCCACATACGAACCGCTTTGGCGATGAAGGGATCGGTATATTCGCGGTCCTCCAGCGTAATCATCCATCGATCGTCATAACGGGCGATGCGCCCAATCTCAACCAGCTCATCAATCAGATCGGCCAAAGGCGTAGGCTGCGTGGTGAGTATTTCGCACGCAGTCTTGTAGGCATCACGGAATTCCGATACCGAACTTTTTGCGAGTACACAAAGAAAAGTGCCACCGAAAACGATCAGTATCGCTGGCAAGTCGATAAAGCGCAGAAAGTCGCCACCGGTCGCAATCGCAATGACCAGCAGCGCACCGACAACACCGACAATACTTGCAATATCCATGATAGACAGAGTTCAGGGACGGGTTCTTAAAGGCTGCCTACTGACGTGATTCAGGCAGAACGCAGCCGGTATTTATCGATTTTCTCAATCAGCGTGGTGCGTTGCAGGTTCAGCAGACGCGCCGTTTTCGAGACATTGCCATCAGAACGATCCAATGCCTGCTCAATGAACGCACGCTCGATTTCTGCCATACGTTCTTTGAGCGAAAGCCCCTCGGGGGGCAATACCGGCCCACCCTGAGCTAGCAGGATGATGTCTTCCACATGATTACGCTCGGGCTCAGCGGTCGTCACTGCTTCGGATAACGTGTCATCGTTGCCACCGACGGCAAACATTTGCAACACATCGGCAGCGTGCGGCTCGTGGCTTTCCTCTGCAGCCTCACCGCGTTCCAGCTGTAATTTCTGCAAGCCCTTGGGCAGCATGGATGCCGGCACACTGCGCAAAGATAGCCTTTGGCCCGAAAACAGCGTTGAAAAGCGATGGATCAGGTTGGACAGTTCACGCACATTGCCCGGCCATTCATAAGCTTTGAGTGCGTCAACAAAATCTAGAGAGAAGGTGACGGGTGAACTTTTGTAAGCGAATTTCTCAGCATAATGTTTTGCCAGCAGCAGAATATCGTCACCGCGCTCGCGCAGCGGCGGCGTTATCACGGGTAAAACATTGAGCCGGTAATACAAGTCTTCACGAAAACGACCGGCCGCAATTTCCGCCTCCAGATCGCGGTGGGTTGCAGCCACGACGCGCACATCGACTTCCACCGGACGTGATGAACCAACAGGATCGACTGTGCGCTCTTGCAGTACCCGCAGGAGCTTGACTTGCATATCGAGTGAGAGGTCGCCGATTTCATCTAGGAAAAGCGTGCCACCATGGGCAAGCTCGAAGCGTCCAATGCGATCGGTAAGGGCGCCAGTAAATGCACCCTTGCGATGGCCGAACAACTCGCTCTCCATCAATTCCTTGGGAATCGCAGCACAATTGAGCGGTACAAAATTGGCGTCAGTACGCGGCGACTGGTAATGCAGTGCCT
>SYFN01000149.1 GCA_005800405.1 Burkholderiales bacterium | reverse complement strand
TGTATGAGCACAAAAAACATGACGGCAGCTTACCCATCATAGGTGTGAATACCTTCCGCAATCCCAAGGGCGACACTGTCGTTCAGCAGCTGGAGCTGGCGCGCTCGACCGATGATGAAAAGCAGTCGCAGTTGCAACGTCTGGCCAATTTCCACGCAACGCACAGCGCAGCTGCCAAACAATCACTGGCCGCACTGCAGGAAGCTGTGATTCGCGACGAGAATGTCTTTGCTCAGTTGATGCAAGCTGTGCGGGTGTGCTCGCTGGGTCAGATTACCGATGCGCTTTTCGAGGTGGGTGGACAGTACCGGCGCAGCATGTAAACGGTTTTATCCATGTCGCCGACAGATGCAGCTCTGACGAACGCCATCGCCGCGATCAACATCGCCGGCTATGCCAAAACCCGTAATCATCTGGAAGGCAAGGTCACGCGGCTCTCGCCCTATCTGACGCACGGCTTCATCTCGATGCCTGATTTGTTTGCGCAATTACCCAAACTGACGCTCAATGACAAGCTCGCTTTCGAATTCGGTTGGCGAGAATTTTTTCAGCATGTCTGGCATCGTTCAGGTGATGCCATTTTTAAAGACATGCGTCCTGCCTTGCAGGATATTCACTACAGCACCGCGCTGCCCGAGGATATACGCCAAGGTCGCACTGGTCTGCCCGTGATTGATCGGGCGGTCTATACACTCTATGAAACCGGCTACCTGCACAACCATGCGCGCATGTGGCTGGCCAGCTATACGGTCCATTTACGCAAGGTGCACTGGCGGGTTGCTGCTGACTGGATGTATGGCCACCTGCTCGATGGTGATCTGGCATCGAATCATTTGTCCTGGCAATGGGTTGCAGCGACCTTTAGCAGCAAGCCGTATTTATTCAATGCCGAGAACGTGGCCAAGCATGCCGGTCAGGCCTGGCACTGTCCGCGCAGCGTGATTGATACTTCGTATGAAGCCCTGGAGATAATCGCCCGCAGTCAGACCGAAGTAGGTATCGCTCCCTCCCTGATGGGCATCGACGAGCCTGCATTGATCGCAACACCCGCCGTCAGCAGTGCTGACAACGCCGTGCTGACCGGAGCGCAGCGCGTACGGCTCGTACATCCCTGGATGCTGGCCAATGATGATTTTGATGGCCTGCGACTGGGTGTGATTCACCTGCCCTTTCACCAGCGTTTTCCGTGGTCGCAGCAACGATGGGATTTTGTCATGCAGCGGATGCAGTCCGTAACCGATCATGTGTTTGTGGGTGACGTCAAAGAACTCCGTACAATACTCGCTGGTGCTGCCGAGATCAGCTCGGTGGCGACACTCAATCCCGGCTACCGAGAATTGTTGACCGTGCTTTGTACTGATTTGCACAACTTGCCGCGCCAGTTTCCTGATCCGGAAACGGCTTGTCGCTCGTTCTCTGCTTTCTGGAGCAGATGCACGGCCAAAACCGATGACGCCCCGCAACGTCGCTGGCACCGATGACATCACCCGGTATTGCCATCGTCTGGTTCAAACGCGACCTGCGCGTTTTCGATCATGTGCCGCTGTTCGAAGCCAGTCGTCATTCCGCCGTGCTGCCCTTGTACGTGTACGAACCCGAACTCATCCGTGCGCCAGATTGCGCCACGCAGCATATCGCTTTCGTCAATGAATGCCTGGAAGATCTGGGTCAGGCACTGGCCGGTCGTGGCACGTCATTGCTGATTCTGCATGGCGAAATTACCTCCGTTTTGCAGCGTGTCCATGAGCAGTTTGGTCATTTCACGCTCTACTCGCACGAAGAAACCGGCAACGCGATCAGCTACGCACGCGACCGCCGCGTGGCCGACTGGTGTCGCACCCAGGGTCTGCGCTGGAAAGAATATCCCTCCAATGGGGTCGTAAGGCAACTGGCCTCGCGCGATGACTGGGCCAGCCAGTGGATGCAGCGCATGCGCGCGCCGGTGCTCAATGCACCTGACTTTTTGCGATCGACCGGTAAAACGCTACCGCCCTCCGGCATCATGACGCCACGCCAGCTGGGATTGGATGGGCCAGACAAACCGCTGCGACAGCGTGGCGGCCGGCGCGTGGCTTCGAAGCAGGTGAAAGAATTTTTCAACCAACATCTCGCCGATTATCGCTATGCGATGTCCAGTCCAATGAGCGCCGAAACCGCCTGCTCGCGTCTGTCGCCGTATCTGGCATATGGCGTGCTGTCCGTGCGCGAGCTGATGCACAAGATCTGGAAAACACGCGAACAGCTCAAGGCCCTGCCGGAAACGGTACGACCTTCGGGCACGCTGGCCGGCCTGAAATCTTTTGAAAGCCGCTTGCACTGGCATTGTCATTTCATCCAAAAACTCGAATCCGAACCGGCGATCGAGATGCGCAATGTACATCGCGGATTTGACGGGCTGCGTGAGCCGCATTTCAATCAAGACTATTTCGAGCGCTGGTGCGCCGGCGAAACCGGCTTCCCACTGATTGATGCCTGCATGAAAATGCTCGCGCAAACGGGTTGGATCAATTTCCGCATGCGCGCGATGCTGATCAGTTTTTCAAGCTATCAGCTATGGAATCACTGGCGCGAGCCGGCATTGCATCTGGCGCGTGAATTTCTGGACTACGAACCGGGCATCCATTATTCGCAAATACAAATGCAATCGGGCGTTACCGGCATTAACACGCTGCGCATCTACAATCCGGTCAAGCAGGCACAAGATCAGGACCCGAAAGGTATTTTTGTACGGCGCTGGCTCCCCGAATTGAATCGTGTTCCGGACGAGTTCATCTTTGAACCTGTCACCATGCCGCTGGACTTGCAGAAGGAACTGAAATTCCTGATTGGTCCGGACTACCCGGAACCCATCGTCGATCATCTGACCAGTGCAAAAATGGCGCGCGATCTCCTCTGGTCAATGCGTCGTGATCCGAAGATGCGTGCAGAAGCGCGTCAGGTTTTCATCAAACATGGCAGCCGCAATCCGATGCGCGAGGGCAGGCCAAGATACTCTGCCAAATCATCTGCAGACAAATCGGCGGAGCCCCAACCTCAATTGCCGCTGGCACTGGACTAAGCGATGTTTCTTGGCGTACTCAGTGCGGGTAGTGCATTTACCCTGTGGGGTATTTTTCCGCTGTATCTGAAGTTACTGAAAAGCGTACCCTCGCTCGAGATACTGTCGCATCGCGTCGTTTGGTCAGCCATTTTTCTCGGGTTGATTCTTGCATCACGACGTCAATGGGATTGGGTGCAGAGCATACGCGCACGACCTCGTATCGCATTGGCGTTTGTCGCAAGCGCAGCCATGCTGGGTGCGAATTGGGTGATCTACATCTGGGCGGTGAATGCGGATCGTATTGTCGATGCCAGTCTTGGCTATTTCATTGCACCGCTGTTCAATGTGCTCTTTGGCATCCTGCTGGGCGAGCGGTTGAAACCCGTACAGTGGCTAGCGATTGCGCTGGCCGGCAGCGGCGTTGCCTGGCTCACACTCAGCACCGGAGAATTGCCCTGGATAGGACTGGTGCTGGCCGTCACTTTCAGCCTGTATGGCCTGATCCGCAAAACCGCGGCGCTCGGCGCGCTGAAAGGTCTAAGCGTCGAGACCTTGGTGATGCTGCCGCTGGCGGCGCTCTTTCTTCTGCTACCCGACAGCGGTTCTTCACATGCCTTTGCCAATGGCAATGTGTCTTTGATGCTCATGCTCGTGGCTGCCGGGCCGGTCACCGCCGTGCCCTTGCTTCTGTTTGCTTTCGGCGCGCGCCGCATTCCGCTGTCGGTTGTCGGCCTCTTGCAATACATCGGCCCGAGTATCCAGATGATGCTGGGAGTGTGGTTGTATCACGAGGCTTTCGGCATCAACCGGCAGATAGGCTTTGCGCTGATCTGGACCGCGCTGGCCTTGTACTCGGTCGAAGCACTGTGGCGGGCATGGCAACCGGCAGCGGCCAATCCCTCTGCCGACTAAAGCGCTCAATCAAGCGCTAAATACGGCGGTGATGGCCGCAGCCAACGTGGTAACCGATCATTCAATGCCATCCTACACGCCATCAAGCACCGATAAATCACTGCACAGGCTGTACCCACTTGCTGGCTTACGTTATCCTCGCGCTTTGCCGTTTACCGGTCTTTTCAGATCCTTTTCCCCTTCGTTCGCCATGGCCAATTACGTTTACACAATGAACCGCGTGGGCAAGATCGTCCCGCCCAAGCGTCAGATTCTCAAAGATATTTCTTTGTCCTTTTTCCCCGGCGCCAAAATCGGCGTGCTGGGCCTCACTGGCTCAGGCAAATCGACGCTGCTGAAGATCATGGCCGGTATCGACAAGGATATCGAGGGCGAAGCGATACCGATGCCCAACCTGAAAATCGGTTACCTACCGCAGGAACC
>SYFN01000148.1 GCA_005800405.1 Burkholderiales bacterium | reverse complement strand
GTATGGCGACTAATATTCCCCCGCATAACATCACTGAAGTGATTAATGGCGCTCTACATGTGCTGAAATCGCCGTCCTGCACGGTCGACGAACTCATCGAAATTATCCCCGCGCCTGATTTTCCTACGGCGGGCATCATTTACGGAGTATCTGGTGTGCGTGATGGATATCGCACTGGACGCGGTCGTGTGGTGATGCGCGCGCGGACGCACTTTGAAGAAATCCGCGACGGTCGTTCAGCCATCATCGTGGACGAGCTGCCCTATCAGGTCAATAAAAAATCTCTTCTAGAGCGCATCGCTGAGATAGTGCACGACAAGAAGCTCGACGGTATTTCCGACATCCGCGATGAGTCCGACAAGTCCGGCATGCGGGTCGTAATCGAACTCAAACGCGGGGAGTTGCCGGAAGTCGTGCTGAATAATTTGTACAAGCAGACTCAGTTGCAAGACACCTTTGGCATGAATATGGTGGCGCTGGTTGATGGCCAGCCCAAGCTACTTAACCTCAAGCAGATGCTTGAGTGTTTCCTGTCGCATCGTCGCGAAGTCGTCACGCGCCGTACCGTGTTCGAATTGCGCAAGGCACGCGAGCGGGGTCATGTACTCGAAGGCCTTGCTGTGGCGCTGGCCAATATTGATGAATTCATCGCAATCATCAAAGCGGCGCCCACGCCACCGGTCGCAAAAACCGAATTGATGGCCCGTTCCTGGGATTCGTCAATGGTACGCGAGATGCTGGCTCGTACAGGTGATGAAAACGCCGGTGGTATCGCTGCCTTCCGCCCTGAGAACCTTCCGCGTCATTACGGACTGCAAGCTGACGGACTCTACAAGCTCTCCGATGATCAGGCGCAGGAGATCCTGCAGATGCGTCTGCAGCGCCTCACTGGGCTTGAGCAGGACAAGATTGTCAATGAATACAAAGACGTGATGACGCAGATTGCCGATCTACTCGACATTCTTGCTCGTCCTGACCGCGTGACAACGATCATCAGCGATGAGCTTGTCGCTGCGCGCAATGAATATGGCGAGGGTAACAAGGATGTGCGTCGTTCCCAGATCGAAATCAATGCCACTGACCTTGGGACCGAAGACCTGATAGCACCACAGGATATGGTCGTGACGCTGTCGCATACCGGATACATGAAATCTCAGCCACTGTCAGAGTATCGCGCGCAAAAACGTGGTGGTCGTGGCAAACAGGCGGCGGCTACCAAGGAAGACGACTGGATCGAGCAGCTTTTCATCGCCAACACCCACGATTACATGCTGTGCTTCTCCAATCGCGGCCGTATGTACTGGCTCAAGGTCTGGGAGGTGCCTCAGGGTTCGCGTACCTCGCGCGGCAAGCCTATCGTGAACATGTTCCCCCTGCAGGAAGGTGAAAAAATCACGGTCGTGCTGCCGCTCTCTGGCGAGAACAGCACTTTCCCTGAAGATCGTTATGTATTCATGGCGACATCACTTGGTACGGTCAAAAAGACCCCGCTTTCTGATTTCAGTAACCCACGCAAGGCAGGCATCATTGCGGTCGATCTTGGTGATGGCGATTTCCTGATCGGTGCAGCACTTACGGACGGAAAAAATGATGTGATGCTGTTCTCGGATTCCGGAAAAGCCGTTCGTTTTGACGAAAATGATGTGCGTCCCATGGGCCGCACTGCGCGTGGTGTACGTGGCATGAATCTGGAGGAAGGCCAGCTGGTCATCGCTTTGCTCGTCGCGAAAGACGAACAACAATCGGTTCTCACTGCGACCGAAAATGGTTTTGGTAAACGTACGCCGATTACCGAATACACCCGACACGGTCGCGGTACCAAGGGCATGATTGCAATCCAGACCAGCGAGCGCAATGGCAAAGTAGTCGCTGCAACGCTGGTGGATTCCACGGATGAGATCATGATGATCACCACGGGAGGCGTTTTGATTCGTACTCGAGTATCCGAGATTCGTGAAATGGGTCGCGCCACACAAGGCGTGACGCTGATCGCGGTGGAAGATGGCGCAAAACTCTCGGGTTTGCAGCGCATTCTCGAGGCCGATAGCGAGGACGACGGCGGTACGGATGAGGCTGACACGAGTTGATCGTGGCATCCGTATTCTGTCGATGAACTGCCAGCGCCAGACAACATAACAACACAGGCAGGCTGCCATGAGCGACGACAAACTCAAACCGCTGCGTGACCAGATCGATGCGATCGATGCACAGTTGCTCGCGTTGCTTAATGAGCGCGCGCGTGTCGCCCAGCAGGTGGGCCATGTGAAGGCCGAGACCAATGCGCCGGTATTCCGACCCGAGCGCGAAGCTCAGGTACAGGCGCGCGTTGCAAATGCCAATCCCGGCCCGCTGTTGTCGTCCGACTTGCAATCGATTTTCCGGGAAGTGATGTCGGCTTGTCGCGCGCTCGAAAATCGCGTCACGGTCGCCTTTCTCGGACCCGTTGGAACTTACAGTGAGCAAGCCGTCTGGTGGCAATTCGGTCAGGCTGTCGATGCACTGGCCTGTGTATCCATAGACGAAGTTTTCCGTTCGGTTGAAGCGGGTACGGCTGCATTCGGTGTCGTACCGGTTGAAAATTCCACCGAAGGTACTGTCAACCGCACCCTGGACTTGCTGTTGCAAACCACGCTGTCCATCAGCGGCGAAGTCGCATTGCCGGTGCATCACAGCCTGATGACTCGCAGCGGCAGCATGGAGCAAGTCACGCGCATCTGCGCGCATTCGCAGGCATTGGCGCAGTGTCAGTCCTGGTTGAATCAGTACTACCCGGATATCGAGCGCCAGGCGGTGGCATCCAATGGCGAGGCCGCGCGCATGGCAACCGCAGAGGGTCAGGTTGCCGCGATCGCCAGCGAAATGGCAGCAAAGCGCTATGGACTTTCGATTGTGCATGCCCATATTCAGGATGACCTGCACAACCGTACCCGGTTTTTTGTTGTGGGTCGTTTGATGCCCTCGGCATCGGGCCAGGATCAGACTTCACTGGTGCTGTCCGTGCCGAACAAGCCAGGTGCGGTGTATGAGTTGCTGGCGCCACTGGCCCGGCATGGCGTTTCGATGACACGTTTTGAATCGCGCCCTGCACGGACAGGTCGCTGGGATTATTACTTCTACGTGGACATTGAAGGTCATGCCAATGATGCCAAAGTTGCGCAGGCGCTTGCCGAATTGCAGGTACAGGCAGCTTTTTTCAAATTGCTTGGCTCTTATCCCCACGCATCCTGATGTTTATTTATTTGATTGGCCATGCCCATGAACTTTGGTCCTGATTACGTTCGCGCCGTTGCACCCTACCAGGGCGGCAAACCGATATCCGAGGTCGCTCGCGAGTTCGGTCTTGATGAGTCAAGCATTATCAAGCTCGCGTCGAATGAAAACCCGCTCGGTATTCCCGAGTCTGCAAAGCAGGCGATGATTGCTGCGGTTGCGGATCTGTCGCGCTATCCGGATTCGAATGGCTTTGATCTGAAAGCTGCAATCAGTGCCAAATTTAGTGTGCCGACTGACTGGATTACGCTCG
>SYFN01000147.1 GCA_005800405.1 Burkholderiales bacterium | reverse complement strand
ATGCTGCGCGCACACCGCGCGATTGAATCAATCACGCTGGATCGTGAAGTCGCTCACCTCAAAGATGATCTGATGCCGCGGTATGCCTCACTGATCTACAACGGCTTCTGGTGGTCGCCAGAACGCATCGCCATTCAGACACTGATCGATCATACGCAACAGAGTGTGAATGGTTGGGTCCGTGCCAAGCTTTACAAAGGCAATGTGATCATCGTCTCGCGTGATTCAAAAACCGATTCACTGTTTGACATGAACATCGCGACGTTTGATGAAGATGGCGGCGCTTTCAATCAGGCTGATGCCGGTGGATTCATCAAGCTCAATGCGCTGCGTATGCGGATTGCGGCGAATGCGAAAATCAAGCGCGGCAAATAATTTGTTTTTGACTGCATAAACTGAAAAGGTCACCCCGGCGAAGGTCGGGGTCCAGCGTCTTTCGTAAAAAACGTAAAGCTACTGGATACCGGACGACGCCGGCATGACGCCCTCTGAATTGACCCCTAAGGAAGAAACTATATGAGTAACCAATTCGATAATGTCTCTGTCATCAAGAAATCCAACGTCTTCTTCGACAGCAAATGCGTATCGCATACCGTCATGCTCGCTGATGGCACCAAAAAATCGGTCGGCGTGATCTTGCCATCATCACTTGTATTCAATACCGGTGTGCCGGAGTTTATGGAGATCACCGCAGGTACCTGCCGCGCACGCATCAAGGGTGAAGCGGACTGGACCACTTATGCGGCGGGCCAGAGCTTTACCGTGCCGGGTAATTCGAGCTTTGAAATTGAGGCTACCGAAGCAGTGGATTACGTTTGCCACTTTGGTTGATGCACCACTTAGTCTCACTTAGATGATCAGACGATTACGGGCTCGGTTTCCAGCGACACGCCAAAGCGAGCTAGAACATCGTCTGAAATCTTTTCTGCCAGCGCGAGTACGGCCGCGCCCGTGGCACCACCCCGGTTTACCAACACCAGCGCCTGTTTTTCATGCACGCCAGCAGCGCCCAGCGACCTACCCTTCCAGCCACACTGATCAATCAGCCAGCCGGCTGCCAGTTTGATGCTGCCATCGGGCTGTGCGTAACTCACTAGCTGGGGATACTTGGCCACTAGTTGTGCATGATGCGCTTGGCTGACAACGGGATTTTTGAAAAAACTGCCGGCGTTGCCTATCTCTGCAGGATCAGGCAACTTACGGCGACGAATGGCAATGACGGCATTGGCAATGTCTTGTGCAGTCGGGTCTGACACATTTCGTGTAGCAAGCTCAGTTGCCAGCTCTGCATAACGCAGGTTGGGATGCCATTGGCGCGGCAAAGCAAAGCTGACATTAATGATCGCTACTCTGTCGCGTAATGCATGCTTGAGGATGCTGTCGCGATAGCCGAAATGACAGTCGTCGCGGCTGAGTACCCGCGTCTTGCGTGTCACAAAATCAAACAGTGTCAGCGAATGAAAAAATTCGGCGAGTTCGCTACCGTAGGCACCGATATTTTGTATCGGAGCCGCGCCCACACTACCGGGGATCAGCGAGAGATTTTCCAAGCCCGGCAAACCTTGGGCGAGTGTCCATTGGACGAGATCATGCCAGTTCTCTCCTGCTTCAGCACGTACGATCACCTGCTGTTCTGATTCGCCGACGACCATCCGACCTGTGTTCGTCATATGCAGTACCAGCCCGGCCACATCTTTGGTTAGGAGCAGATTGCTGCCACCGCCCAGAATGAGACGCGGCATCACTGATCGGTGGGGATCCGCGGCGATAGCTTCCAGGTCGGCAACGCTATTGACGCGAACAAAGCTGTGGGCATGCGCATCGATACCAAAGGTATTCAGTTCGCGCAAAGATACATCATGCCGGAGAGTGGGTGCGGGCTTCATCAGCGCCGGATTATACCGGCCACCAGCGGACTGAATTTTTTCCGCTAGAATCTGCGGCATACCCGTTTCGGGAGGAATTCAGCATGCCATCGTTTGACGTTATATCCGAAGCCAATCAGGTCGAAGTCAAGAATGCCGTCGATCAGGCCAACAAGGAGATAGGTACGCGCTTCGACTTCAAAGGTAGTGATGCGCGGGTCGAACAGAAGGAACTGGAATTGACGGCGTATGCCGACAGCGATTTCCAGCTGGGCCAGGTCCGTGATGTGCTAACGGGCAAAATGGCCAAGCGCAATGTGGATGTACGTTTTCTTGATATCGGCAAGATTGAAAAAATTAGCGGCGACAAGGTCAAGCAGGTGATCCGGGTGAAAAAAGGTATCGAGACCGAGGATGCCAAAAAAATTCAGCGGCTGATCAGGGACAGCAAGATCAAGGTACAGGCGAGCATTCAGGGTGATTCATTACGCGTGACTGGCGCCAAACGCGATGATTTACAGGCGACGATCGCGATGCTGAAAAAAGACGTGACGGATTTACCGCTCGAGTTTAATAATTTTCGCGATTAAAACGAGACCAAAGACGCTGGATGCCCCCTTGCAGGGCGCATCATGGCGAGTACGCCATAACCGTTTCACGGGCAGACCGCATGCGGCCTGCAACTCCCGCTCCACCCTGCGCCAGGATGATGGCAGCAATTTGACGGTCGCCACAACGACAACCGCCATCCCGGTTGATGCCGGGATCCCTCACTACCCTAGCGGTGCTTCCGTCAAGTTGGTTCAACCAGGTTCAATCCGTCTTTGCGAGACGACGCTGGCGAACCGCAGCTGCCAGACCATCGAGCACGGTGATGCTGCTCTCCCAATCAATACAGCCATCGGTAATGGATTGACCATAGGTGAGCTCCTTGCCCTGTACCAGATCCTGACGCCCCGCCACCAAGTGGGACTCGACCATCACACCAATGATCCTGTCATCACCACCGGCCACCTGCGCCGAAATGTCAGCACAGACGGGTACCTGATTCTCGGGTTTCTTGGAGCTGTTCGCATGCGAGGCATCGATCATCAGTTTCTGAGAGAGTCCGTTCGATGCGAGTGCTTTGGCAGCTTCCTCGACACTCGCTGCGTCATAGT
>SYFN01000146.1 GCA_005800405.1 Burkholderiales bacterium | reverse complement strand
GATGCACTGAACCGCTGGTGGTGGCCTGCGTTGATGATGTTTGGTCCTCCCGATCAGGAATCGGTGAACAGCGCGCAGTCAGCACAATGGAAGATCAAGCTGTTTTCCAATGACGAGCTGCGCCAGCGTATGGTCGATCAGAGCGTACCGCAGGCGGAGTATCTGGGGCTGACGATTCCCGATCCTGATTTGAAATGGAATGCGGAGCGTGGTCATTACGATTTTGGTGCGATTGACTGGTCGGAGTTTTATGAGGTCTTGAAAGGCAATGGTCCTTGCAATAGCGAGCGACTGGCAACCCGCAACAAGGCCTGGAATGATGGTGCCTGGTTTCGCGAAGGTTTGCAGGCGCATGCGGACAAGCATGCGCAGCGTCGTCACCCCAAGGCAGCCTGAGGAGTCATCGGTGAGTAAAGAATGGCCTTTGTGGGAAATTTTCATACGCAGTCAGCACGGGCTGTCACACAAGCATGTGGGTAGTCTGCATGCGCCGGATGCGGAAATGGCGGTTAACAATGCGCGCGATGTTTACACGCGACGCAATGAAGGTGTCTCGATCTGGGTAGTGCCATCGGAAGATATCGTTGCCAGCGCGCCAAGTGAGCGTGGTGAATTGTTTGAGCCATCCAATAGCAAGGTATATCGGCATCCGACGTTTTTCGTCATCCCTGACGAAGTTGGCAAGCTTTAAGCGGTCACGGCATGGATAGCGAAAAATTCATCTGGCTGCTGCGTAATGGAGACAATGCGCTGATACTCTCGCAGCGGCTGTCCGAGTGGTGTGGAAAAGGGCCGGCGCTTGAAGAGGATATGGCACTTACGAACACTGCGCTTGATCTGCTGGGTCAGGCCACCCTGTGGCTGTCGTACGCAGGTGAACACGGAGGCGCAGGACGCGACGAGGATCAGCTGGCTTTTCTGCGCGATGCGCCGCAATTTCGTAACGTGTTGCTGGTCGAGCAACCTAATCATGATTATGCCGACACGCTGATGCGGCAGTTTTATTTTGATGTCTGGCATTACGAATGGCTGCAAGCACTCGCAGCATCCAATGACCAACGTGTGGCATCCATTGCAGCAAAGTCCGTCAGCGAGGTGAGGTACCACCTGCGCCGCAGTACCGACCTGCTGGTACGTCTGGGTGATGGTTCTGTTGAAAGCCATCGCTGCATGCAGTCGGCAGCTGACCAATGGTGGTCATATACCGGTGAATTTTTCTCAAGCGACGATATTGATCAGGCGATGGCTACGCGTGGTGTTGCACCCTTGCCCGAAACACTGCATGCAAAGTGGATCGCACATCTCACTCAAAGCTTTGATGCAGCCACACTGACCTTGCCGCCTGCAGAAGCGTGGATGCATCGCGGTGGCAAGCAGGGTCGGCATTCCGAGCATTTGGGTTACCTGCTCGCTGAGATGCAGTTCCTGCAGCGTGCCTATCCCGGAGCGCAATGGTGAAGGCGAGTGACGATCAGCTGTGGCAATGGCTGTCGCAAGTCGCTGATCCCGAGATTCCTGTGATTTCGGTGGTGGATCTGGGTATCGTGCGTGGCTGGCAATGGCTCGATCATGAGCGGCTGGAAGTGATGATTACGCCGACCTATTCTGGGTGTCCGGCGCTGCAGGAAATTGCGGATGACATACGCACCGCGCTCGAGCAGCATGGGCTCAATGCGGTGACGATTTCGACGCAGCTGTCACCTGCATGGACAACGGATTGGATGAGCGAGTCCGGCAAGCAAAAACTGCGCGACTATGGCATCGCACCGCCAGCGCAAAAGGCGAGTGAGCAGGTTGTTGAAAATGCCATCGATATCTCTGCAATGTTAAATCTTAACGCACCGGCGATTGCCTGCCCCCAGTGCGGTTCATCGCATACGCGGCTGATCAGCCAGTTTGGTTCCACGGCCTGCAAGGCCTTGTATCGATGCACTGGTTGCCTCGAGCCTTTTGATTATTTCAAGCCGCACTGATGAGCCATTTTTATTCATTGTCCATCGATCGCGTGCAGCAAGATACGCGCGATGCGATCATCGTTAGTCTACAGTTACCGGTTGATCTGCGTTCGGTCTTTGCATATCAGCAGGGCCAGCATCTCACCTTGCGCGCGATGATTGATGGTGAAGACGTGCGTCGTTCTTACTCACTGTGTTCCGCGGTACAGGACGAAAAGCTGCAAATCGCGATTAAAAAAGTCAGTGGGGGTATTTTTTCAGGTTGGGCGCATGCGCACCTCAAAGCAGGCATGACGCTGGATGTCATGCCACCCATGGGACATTTTCAGGTGCCCTTGCAGCCAGAGCGGTCGCGTCACTATCTGGCTTTCGCAGCGGGTAGTGGTATCACCCCGATCTATTCGATCATTAAGACCAGTTTACTGACCGAGCCACAGAGCCGCGTCACACTGGTGTATGGAAACCGTGCGTCATCCACCGTCATGTTGCGTGAAGCACTGGCCGATCTGAAAGATCGGTTTTTAGATCGCTTGTCTATCGTTCATGTGATGAGCCGCGAAAAACAGGAGATTGATCTGTTCAACGGCCGCATTGATGCTGATAAATGCCGTGCACTTGCAGCGCAGTGGATAGCTATCGGTGATGTGGATATCGCTTTTATTTGTGGTCCCGAGAGCATGACTCAGCAGGTATCCGAGACCCTGCAATCACTGGGCATGGTAAAAGACCAAATCAAGACAGAGTTGTTTTCTGCTGCTACGGTGGATGCAGCCGCCGCGGCCGCACGTCGTCAGGCGCGTGCCAGCGAGGCGTCCGCGCTGGGTGCACAGTGCGAGGTCAGCGTCATTATCGACGGCCATCACCATCAGATAACGATGCAGCGCGATACTCAGTCCTTGCTTGATGCAGGACTGGCGCATGGGATCGATATACGTTACGCCTGCAAGGGTGGTATTTGCGCCACTTGTCGCTGCAAGGTGGTGGAGGGCAGGGTGGACATGGATGCCAATCATGCGCTGGAAGATTACGAAATCGCGCGCGGCTTTGTATTGAGTTGTCAGGCCTTCGCTGCCAGTGAGCGTCTGGTACTGGATTTCGATCAGGATAGCTAAAAGGAATATCGTGGAGAACACTGACTCGCGAACGCTCGCGCAAGCTACCGCGCATTACATGTATGCCCAGGATAAGGCAACGCAGGGCCTGGGCATCACGCTGGTCGATATTCAGTCTGGTTGCGCGCGCATGCAGATGACCGTGCGCAGTGACATGCTGAATGGTCATGGCATGTGTCACGGTGGGTTTATTTTTACGTTGGCTGATTCCAGCTTTGCATTTGCCTGCAACAGCTACAATGTACAAACAGTGGCAGCGGGTTGTAGCATCGAGTTTCTTGCGCCGGCGTTTGAGGGTGAAATGCTGACCGCATCCGCTACCGAGCAATCGAGGAGTGGCAAGACGGGGATTTATGATGTCGTCGTGACTAATGCCGACGGCAAAAAGATTGCGCTGATGCGCGGGAAATCGCATCAGCTCAAAGGAGAAGTGATACCAACGCAGTCAGCCTGAAAACAAGAAGCGCCGTATCAATCTTCAAGGAGACACCGCATGCGCGACCGAGCGGATCTAGAGCTGATAGAAACTGCCAGTCAGGATGAATTGCAATCGCTTCAGCTACAGCGATTGAAAGCGACGCTACAGCACGCCTACGCCAATGTACCGCTTTACCGGCAGGGCTTTGATGAAAAAAATGTGTACCCTGACGACCTAAAATCGTTGTCAGATCTGGCAAAATTTCCGTTTACTGGCAAGGATGATTTGCGTGCCAACTACCCGTTCGGCATGTTCGCCGTACCGCGCGACAAAGTCGTTCGAATACATGCTTCTTCCGGGACCACGGGAAAGCCAACCGTGGTCGGATACACGCAAAAGGATATTAATACCTGGGCCGGGCTGGTCGCGCGATCGATTCGTGCATCCGGTGGTCGGGCCGGCGATATCGTGCATGTCGCTTATGGATACGGCTTGTTCACCGGCGGGCTGGGTGCGCATTATGGTGCCGAGAAACTCGGTTGCACGGTGATACCAATGTCGGGTGGTCAGACGGAAAAGCAGGTCCAGCTGATCACGGATTTTCGGCCCGATATCATCATGGTGACGCCGAGCTATATGCTCAACATTATCGAAGAATTCGAGCGTCAGGGATTGGATCCGGCGGCGTCCTCGCTGCGCATAGGCATTTTCGGTGCAGAGCCCTGGGGAGAGGGCATGCGCGCAGAGATCGAGCAGCGCGCTGGCCTTGATGCAGTGGATATCTATGGCTTGTCCGAAGTCATGGGACCCGGTGTGGCTAACGAGTGCATCGAGACCAAGGATGGCCCGGTG
>SYFN01000145.1 GCA_005800405.1 Burkholderiales bacterium | reverse complement strand
AATCTGATAACGTTCGGTTTGGCTGAGGTGTGTATAGGTCATGTGCTTCTTCGACTGGCTGGTCAAAAGGCTTTGATACTAATGCACCTCAGCCATCCAACCCATTAATCAAAGTTGCACTTCGTCCTTGAATTCACCCTTTTGATTATCGTGGCAACTTCCTATAATTCAGAAAATTCTTTCGCAAATCTAAATATTTTCAGAATGGAATTGGATAAATTTGATATCGCGATCCTGGAGGCCTTGCAAAACGATGCGCGCCTTAGTCTTCAGGAGCTGGGCAAGCAAGTGGGTCTCACGGCATCGCCCTGCTGGACGCGGATCAGGCGCATGGAAGACGCTGGGGTGATCGAAGGCTATGCGGTTCGGGTCAACCCCGAAAAAGTCGGCCTGAGCGAAACGGTGATCTTGCATGTGACGCTGGACAACCATTCGGATGAAGCGCTGTTTGAATTCGGCAAACCCATCGAAGAAATTCCGGAAGTATTGGAAGCGTATCTGGTCTCGGGCGATTACGACTACTACATTCGCGTGGCTGTCGAGGGCACACGGGGCTATGAGCGCTTCCTGAGGGAACGTTTGTACAAGATTCCCGGCATCCGTCACAGCAAATCAAGCTTCGTGCTGCGGCGCCTGAAGCAAAGCCAGCTTTCGATTCGGCGCTGATCACCGTATGCGACAAAACCTGCTCGTTGGCTTGGCAGTTACAGCCGGTCGACAATCATGTCATCGTAGATTTCGAAGGGCTGATGAATCCAGGGGTTGTCAGGCAGGTATTCCACAAAATAATCCGGCCGCATGACCGGACAGGCCTTGTACCAAATGACGGCCGAACGTACTTCGCAAACCTCAGGAAAACCAATGCGCAGGTGTTCCTGCACACGATGCAAGGTCACACCGGAAACCACCAAGTCGTCCATCAGCAAAATCCGTCCGGCAAGCGGGCCGGCGGTGGAGGTGATGCTGTTGGAAATATCCAGCTCACCACGCTGAGTGCCGGCAGCCTGGCGGTAAGAACTGGTGGAGAGAATGGCGAGCGGCACCTTGAAGAGGCGCGAAAACACATCACCGGGCCGCAGTCCGCCTCTGGCAAGACACAGCACCTGATCGAATTGCCATCCTGATTGATGGACAATTTTGACCAGCGATTCTATTGTGTGATGGTAGCCATCCCAAGAAACCCAATGATGTGCGCTTTGATGGGCGGGCATGACCAACAAATTTTTCAGGCAAACGGATGACGCAACACGATGGTCTCTTCGCGATCCGGGCCTGTGGAGACCATATCGATCGGTACTCCGACCAAAGCTTCAATACGCTCGACATACGCTCTGGCCGCTGCTGGCAGATCCTTCATGGATTTCGCGCCGACCGTTGGCTCTTTCCAGCCCGGCATGTCCTCATACACAGGTTCGCAAGCCGTTGCTTCCTCAGCACCGGACGGGAAGATATCGACGTGTTTGCCATTAAGGCGATAGCCAGTGCAGATTTTCAGCGATTCGATACCATCCAATACATCCAGCTTGGTCAGACACATACCCGATAAACCGTTGATCTGTACCGAACGCTTGAGCAAGGCAGCATCGAACCAGCCGCAGCGACGCGCTCGGCCTGTGACGGTGCCGAACTCATGACCGACTGCCGACAAATGCTTGCCGATGCCGTTTTCGGTAGACAGCTCGGAGGGGAAAGGTCCCGAGCCGACACGCGTGGTATAGGCCTTGGTAATACCCAGCACATAGTGGAGCATATTAGGACCCACACCTGAACCGGCCGCGGCGTTACCCGCGACACAATTACTGGAGGTGACATACGGATAGGTGCCATGATCAACATCGAGCAAACTACCCTGTGCTCCCTCAAACAATAAATTGGCATCGGCCTTGTGCGCTGCATGCAGCGCGCTGGAGACGTCGGTCACCATAGGTCGAATTCGATCTACGGTCGCCAGTGCGTCACTGAAGACTTTGTCGTAGTCGACTGCCTGCGCCTTGAGGTAATTGAGCAGCACAAAATTATGATAATCGAGATTCTCGCGCAGTTTTTCTTCAAAACGTTTTTGATTGAGTAAGTCAGCAACACGAATGGCGCGACGCGCGACCTTGTCTTCATAGGCAGGGCCAATGCCTTTGCCTGTGGTACCAATTTTGGCATCGCCGCGCGCAGCTTCACGCGCTGCATCGAGTGCGGTGTGGTAGGGCAGGATAATGGGACAAGCTTCGGAAATTTTGAGACGGTTGGCGACCTCGATACCATAGGCTTCCAGCTTGTCAATTTCGCGCAGCAGATCAGGCACGGACAAGACCACACCATTACCAATGTAGCACGCAACGCCCGCACGCATGATGCCCGAAGGGATCAACTGCAGCGCAGTTTTTTGTCCACCAATGACCAGGGTGTGACCCGCGTTATGCCCACCCTGAAAACGCACAACGCCTTGCGAATGATCGGTGAGCCAATCGACGACTTTTCCCTTACCCTCGTCGCCCCATTGCGTGCCAATGACAACTACGTTTCTAGCCATGATGTTTACGAACCTTGTAAGTTCTGTTTTTTGATAATAAATTTTCCGCCCTCAACAACGATCTCGCGATCGCAATCGAATTCCTGCTCATCGTTCTCGTGCCCCGGCAAGGATTGAATGACGATTTCACCCTCATCACGCAAACGCGCGATGAGGGTGGTGAGCTCGGGCTCACGACCCCAAGGTGCTCTGATGGCGCTGGCTGGTGATGCTAATGGCAACAGTCGGGCAATTTCACGTAAATCCATCGAGAAGCCGGTTGCGGGGCGCGCCCGTCCAAAAGCTTCGCCCAAATGATCGTAACGACCACCGCGTGCAACAGCATTGGGCAGACCCGGCACATACAGTGCAAACATCGCACCACTCTCATATTGATACCCCGAGAGATCAGCCAAATCAATGTTGACGCGTACTCCGCCCGCAGCTTTTGCAAGCAGAGAAAGTTCATCAAGCGCACGAGTTACAGTAGCACTGGCATGCAACACCTCGCGCGCACGCTCGAGCACGGTCAGATCGCCGTGCAGCTCGGGCAGTGCCCGTAGTGCGTTTTTGACGAGATCAGAAAATGGCGCCGACAAATCATGCAGCGCAGGTACATCCTTGAATCGTAATAAGGTGAAGATTTGCGCCTGCTGCCTCTGTGCCAGCGCATCACCCTCGAGGATGCCGTTCAAAATGCCAGCGTGGGAAAGATCGAGCGTTACATCCGACAATCCTGCCAGACGCAATGAGGCCAGTGCCAGGGTCTGAATCTCGCCATCGGCCTCAAGTCCTGCATGGCCGTAGATTTCAGCCCCTATCTGCAAAGGCTCACGTGTCGCATGGAATCCGGAGGGCCGCGCATGTAGCACGCTGCCCGCGTAGCACAGGCGCGTGAGGGAGGCGCGGTTGAGCAAATGGGCATCGATACGCGCGACCTGCGTGGTCATATCGGCACGCAAACACATGGTGCGACCTGAAAGCTGGTCTACCAGCTTGAACATGCGCAGATCCATGTCCTGATCCGTGAACGGCATCAAGGAATCCATATACTCAAGCATGGGTGGCATCACCAGTTCGTAGCCGTAACGTCGGAAATGGTCGAGCAGCCGACGACGCAGCTCTTCTATCTTGCGCGCCTCAGACGGCAGGACGTCGGCGATATTCTCGGGAAGTAGCCAATTAGGCATGAAAATCAAACGTCAGCAGTGAAATGATGAAGGGCGAGCAGGAGAATACCAAACAGGATGGCGACAAGCCCAAAAAAACGAATCTGGCCAGCTGACAGGCGGGCAAGTTGAAGCAAGGTCTGCCGCCAGCGCTCGGGAGCAAGGAAAGGAAACAAACCCTCGAGCACGAATAACAGGCCGAGGGCCATCAACAAGGCAGCTGACACAACGCGCTCTTATTTACGGGCGCCGCCGGGAGCCTTGAAATACCTCAGGAACTCCGAATTCGGGTCAATCAAGAGTACGTCACTGCGCGTCTTGAAGCTCTCGCGGTAGGCCTCGAGGCTGCGACTGAACTTGTAAAACTCCGGATTTTGTCCGAACGCCTGCGCGTAAATTCGAGCAGCCTTGGCATCACCCTCACCGCGTATACCTTCTGCCTGTCGGTAAGCCTCAGCAAGAATCACGATACGCTGGCGATCGGCATCGGCACGAATCTTTTCAGATTCGGCCGCTCCAGTAGAGCGCAGCTCATTTGCCACACGTGCGCGTTCGGATTTCATGCGCTCGTACACCGAATTATTAATTTGTTCGACATAATCAACACGCTTCAACCGCACGTCGACAATTTGTCCACCGATTTGCTTGACCTCGTCGCTGACCTTGGAAGCAATGGCATCCATCACCTTCCCGCGCTCGCCTGAAATCACTTCGCGTACGGTGCGCTTGGTGATCTCCTCGTTGAGCGCTGCCTTCACGATCTGCGCCATGCGGTCTTGGGCGCGACGCTCATCGCCGCCAAAACTAATGAAATACAAACGCGGATCAACGATACGCCACTTGACGTAGGCATCAACCAGGATGTTCTTTTTCTCCGCAGTGATGAAACGATCAGCCTCTGGCGTATCCAGTGTCAGGATGCGCTTGTCGAGGAAAATCACATTTTGGAATGGTGGCGGCAACTTGAAGTGCAAACCAGGTTCCTTGATGACCTGCTTCACTTCACCTAGCGCAAACACGATGGCAAACTGGCGCTGGTCCACGACAAACAGGGTAGACGCGAGGATAGTCAACGCAATAATACCCGCAATGACATAGGAAACAAGGCGATTCATCAGCGTGTCTCCCGATCGCGTGAGCTGCGTGCATCACGGTTACGTGGTTCCGGTCGCGACGACTCCGGGGCCAACACGTCGTTGAGCGGAGATGGTGCCTGCGGCGCGTTTTGCGTACCGGCAGCTGACTCTGCCGCTGTCTGGGCAATCAACTTGTCCAAAGGCAGGTAGATCATGTTGTTGTTGGATTTGGTGTCGATCATGACCTTGGTGGTGCTGGCAAAAATCTGCTGCATGGCTTCAATGTAAATTCGGTCACGCGTGACGCCAGGCGCCTTTTGATACTCGGCGAGAATTTTTGAGAAACGCGCAGCCTCACCCTCGGCATTGGCAATCACGCGAGAACGATAACCTTCGGATTCCTGCAACAACCGCGAGGCTGCACCTCGGGCTCTTGGAACGACATCATTGGCGTAGGCCTGTCCTTCGTTCTTCTGCCGTTCACGGTCCTGCCCAGCCTTCACCGCATCATCAAATGAAGCCTGCACTTGTTCTGGCGGCTGCACCGCCTGCATCGTCACATTGGTAACCATGACACCTGCGCGATAGCGATCAAGAATCTGCTGCATCAATCCGAGGGTATCAAACGCGATTTTTTCGCGGCCTTCGTAGAGTACAAAGTCCATTTTGCTTTTACCGACGATTTCACGAATCGCCGTTTCCGCAACTTGCTTGACGGTTTCTTCCTGCTCCCGGTTGTTGAAGACCCAGTCGGTCGCATCCTTCAGGCGGTATTGGACGGCAAACTGAATGTCAATAATGTTCTCGTCGTCGGTCAACATTAAGGACTCGCGCGCGAGCTTGTTGCGCACATTGCTCCGGTAGCCTACCTCCACAGTACGGACCTGAGAAACATTGACAACCTCATGGGCTTGAATCGGATAAGGCCAGCGCCAGTTGAAGCCGGGAGCAGTAGCGTGACTGAGCTTTCCGAAAGTTAGTACGACGCCCGTTTGGCCCTCCTGCACGATGAAAAATCCACTCACGAGCCACAGGAAAAAAATCACCATCGCAACGATGCCGGCGCTGATGCCTGCGCCTCGCGCGTCGCCGGGCGTGCCACTCCCGTCGCCGCCTCGCCCACCACCTCGTCCGCCAAACAGTCGGTTCAAGCGCTGGTTGAAGTCGCGCCACAACTGGTCAAGATCTGGCGGGCCGTCGTTGGGCCGCTTGTCGTTGCGCCGGGGCTCCTGCTCGTTGTCTTGCGACCCGCGTCCCCAACGAGGATCGTTGAGCGAAAATTTCAGACCGAGTTTTTTGAAGATTGATTCAAGCATGCTGTGGCGTTCCGCGTTAGGTATTTTTAGTCGTCAGTGAAACGCTGGTGGCTTAGAGAAAAGCGTGAAAATCGGAAAACACAATTCACCACGGAGACGCGAGAGCAAACAGGATTTCATCATCACCGACCAAGTCTCGATACACTGTTCGGGAGAGACAAGTCGTCTTGCTGCTCCTGAAGCGCTTGGCGAGCTTCGCGTCCGACACCGACTTGGGCAGATTCCACAATGGCTTGTCTGAGCAATTCAATACCTTCGCCCGTCCGTGCACTCACAAAAACGCGGTGAATTTTATCATATTCATCACGCTCGATTGCCGGACGAACACCCGCCAAGTCGATCTTGTTCCAGACGAGAATCTGAGGGATATGATCTGCCCCAATCTCCCGCAAAACTGCGTTTACCTGCTCTATTTGCTCGTCCCGGACCGGGCTCGCCCCATCGACCACATGCAGAAGTAAATCGGCATGTACGGTTTCTTCCAGCGTGGCGCGAAAAGCCGCTACCAGCTGTGTGGGTAATTCGCGGATGAAGCCGACGGTGTCCGATATGACCACGTTCCCGGCGCCGGCCAGATGCATGCGCCGAGATGTGGTGTCCAGGGTTGCAAACAGCTGATTGGCTGCATATACCCCGGCTTTGGTCATATT
>SYFN01000144.1 GCA_005800405.1 Burkholderiales bacterium | reverse complement strand
TGGTTCTGGTTCGATCCTCCGTTTCATCCGAATCAATCGGTTCTCTTGCACCGTGAAGCTGACGATGTATGGCGCATCGATTTTCAGCTGGGTTGGGATGCAGATCCTGAACAGGAAAAAACACCGGAGCGCGTCATTCCCCGTGTGTGTGCACTGCTGGGAGACGATGTGGCGTTCGATCTGGAATGGGTGAGCGTCTACACCTTCGCTTGCATGCGTATGGAAAAATTCCGGCATGGCCGGGTTATCTTCGCCGGTGACGCTGCGCATGGCGTGTCGCCCTTCGGTGCGCGCGGTGCCAACAGCGGTGTGCAGGATGCTGACAATCTGGGCTGGAAGCTGGGTATGGTACTACGTGGCGAAGCGCCGGTCTCGCTGCTGGACACTTATGGGATCGAACGAGAACATGCAGCGGATGAAAACATTCTGAACTCCACGCGCGCAACGGATTTCATTACACCGAAAAGTCCTATCAGTCGTGTCTTTCGTGATGCGGTGCTGTCACTGTCAAAGCATCATGCGTTTGCACAAAAGCTGGTCAACAGTGGCCGTTTGTCGACGCCCACAACGTATCTGAATTCACCGTTGAACACACCGGACTCGGACAGCTTTGCAGGACTTATGCAGCCTGGCGCTCCAGTTGCAGATGCGCCGGTTGTTATTGCGAACCACGAGCGCCACTGGTTTTTACATCAGATAGGTGATCGCTTTACCACCGTGCTGTTCACAGACACCTATCGTCCTGCAGCCGAGATATCGGACATGACGGTATTGCAAGTGCTACCCGCAGGTGCATCGGCGTCGCCGCATGCGGGTACGATCGTGGATGTAGATGGGTTGCTGGCTGCGCGTTTTGATGCGCGCCCAGGCACGACGTATTTATTACGACCGGATCAGCATGTGGCTGCGCGCTGGCGCGAATTTAATCCGATATGCGTAAAGGCGGCATGGCGTCGCGCGACCGGTCAGGAGCTACCGTCTTGAGTACATTGATTACGGCGCCAAATATGGCCAATCCGGATGATTTCTATGAGGCGCTGATTGATATGCATCGCGATCTCAATGAAACGCAGAGTCAGGCCGTGAACGCGCGATTGATTCTGCTGCTCGCCAATCATATCGGCGACATGCAGGTATTACGCGAAGCGATGACCCATGCGCGCATCGAAACCTAAGCGCCATTTCGATCAGGAGAGCGCATGAGCCGAACTTATCAGTCGGGTTTTGGCAATGAATTTGCAACCGAGGCCATCCCCGGTGTGCTACCTGCCGGTCAGAATTCACCTCAGAAGGTGGCGCATGGCCTGTATGCAGAACAGCTCTCGGGTACTGCATTCACCGCGCCACGTTCGGATAATCAGCGCAGCTGGTTGTATCGGATACGTCCTGCCGCCATGCATCAGCCTTTTGCGAAAGTATTTCACCCGACGCTGCAATCCGGACCTTTCACGGAAATCGCGGCATCACCCAATCAGTTGCGCTGGAATCCCTTTCACATCCCATCAACGCCTGCGGATTTTATCGAGGGACTGATTACGATCGCCGGTAATGGCAGTGCGGATAGTCAGATCGGTGTTGCTATCCATGTCTATGCAGCGAATCGTTCGATGCAGGATCGCTTCTTTTACAACGCCGATGGCGAGCTGCTGATCGTGCCCCAGCAGGGCGCGTTGTCATTGCGTACGGAATTCGGTGTGCTCGATATTGCACCCGGCGAGATCGCGGTGGTGCCCCGCGGTGTACGCTTTACCGTAGATTTACAAGCGGACAGTGCACGCGGTTATGTCTGCGAAAACTACGGGCAGCTCTTGCGTCTGCCCGATCTGGGCCCGATTGGTGCGAATGGTTTGGCTAATCCGCGTGATTTTCTCGCGCCGGTTGCGGCCTATGAAGATCGCGAAGGGCAATTCGAGCTATTGGCCAAATTTGCCGGCAAACTCTGGTTGGCTGCAATCGATCATTCACCGCTTGATGTGGTTGCATGGCATGGCAACTACACGCCCTACAAATACAATCTGACCTCGTTCAATGCGATGAACTCGGTCAGCTTCGACCACGCTGATCCCTCCATCTTTACGGTGCTCACATCGCCATCGGGGATTCCCGGCACGGCGAACATGGATTTCGTGATCTTTCCGCCGCGCTGGATGGTGGCAGAACATACTTTCCGTCCACCCTGGTTTCACCGCAATGTGATGAGTGAATACATGGGGCTTGTGTTTGGCGAGTACGATGCCAAGGCCGAAGGCTTTCTTCCCGGTGGCGGCAGTCTGCACAATTGCATGAGTGGTCACGGACCTGATGCGACGACCTTCGAGGCAGCAAGCAATGCGGTGTTGCAGCCACAAAAGCTCGACAAGACCATGGCTTTCATGTTCGAGACGCGTCTGCTGAGTCATCCAACGCGGGTTGCGATGGAATCCCTCCAGCTGCAAAAAGATTATCTGCAGTGCTGGCATGGGCTGAAAAAACACTTTACTGGCTAGGTACACGCATGCATCCGAACGACTCTGCATTGAAATCTTTTATCGAAGTCGCCGAACAAAGCGACTTCTCTATTCAGAATCTGCCTTTGGGTATTTTCAGTACCGCTTCTCAAGCCCAGGCGCGCGCGGGTGTCGCGATTGGCGACTGGGTGCTTGATTTGTCCGTGTTGGAATCGAGAGGGTTGCTCAAGCCGGCAGAGCATGGCGTATTTGGTGATCCCGCGCTGAATGCGTTTATAGGACTGGGCAGGTCAGTCTGGCGCGAGACGCGCGAAGCGATCAGCCGGCTTCTACGTCATGATAATCCCGTCTTGCGCGACGACGCAGCATTGCGTTCGCAAGCGCTAGTGCGGCAGTCGGAGGTGCATATGCATCTCCCGATCAAAGTGGGTGGTTATACGGATTTTTATTCATCCAAAGAGCACGCGACCAATGTCGGCAGCATGTTTCGCGATCCTGCAAATGCCTTGCTGCCGAACTGGCTGCATCTGCCGGCGGGTTATAACGGACGTGCGAGCTCCGTGATTGTGAGTGGTGTCGATGTGCGTCGTCCCAAGGGTCAGGTCAAGCCACCTTCTGCAGAACAGCCACTGTTTGCTGCCTGCGCCAAATTGGATTTCGAGCTGGAGACAGCATTTATCGTCGGTGGTGCTACTGCACTTGGCGATGCAGTGACGGTGAGTGAGGCCGAGTCGCTGATGTTTGGTATGGTGCTGCTCAATGACT
>SYFN01000143.1 GCA_005800405.1 Burkholderiales bacterium | reverse complement strand
CCTCAATCGTGATCAGTCCCGCGACGCCACCATATTCATCCACCACGATCGCAATATGATTGCGATTGGCGCGAAAATCGCGCAGAAGCACGTTAAGTCGTTTGGATTCGGGGATGTACACTGCAGGGCGCAGCATCCCACGCAAGTCAAAACTGTCGCTCGCGTAATAACGCAGCAGGTCTTTTGCCAGAAGAATGCCCACAACCTTGTCGCGATCCCCATCGACTGCAGGGAAACGAGAATGCGCGGTTTCCAGCACCATCGGTATCCATTCTTCAATCGGGCGGGCGAAATCTACCACATCCATTTGTGATCGCGGAATCATGATGTCGCGTACCGACAGATCGGACATCTGGAACACGCCCTCAATCATGGACATCGCATCAGCGTCGAGAAGATTACGCCCTTGCGCATCATACAGCAGCGCAAGCAGCTCGGCGCGGTTCTCAGGTTCGGGGGAGATCAGCGCGGTCAGGCGCTCGAATAGTGAGCGGTGGGGCTTGTTTTCGGCAGATGAACTGCCGGGGGGGTAGTCTTGCATATGGCGTAATGCCGAGTAACGAGGCCGCTAGGATACCGTAAAACAGCAACGGCGCCTCGTTTCTTAAATTGGAATCTTCCGCGCCTTTTGATCAGTGATATCCGCAAAGGGGTCCGGCACGCCCAGACCGGCCAGTATGTCGGTTTCGAACTTTTCCATTTCTTGCGCATCGTCTTCGGCCTCATGGTCGTAACCTTGCGCATGCAGGACACCGTGCACCACCAAATGTGCGGCATGTTGTACCAGCGATATCCGACGCTCGGCCGCTTCGCGCATCAGCACATCGACGCACAACACGATATCGGCATGCATGATGTTGTCGTCAGTTTCGCCATACGCAAAGGTCAGCACATTGGTTGCGTAGTCTTTACTTCGGTAGTCGCGGTTGAGTATCCGGCCTTCAGCTTCATCGACGAAGCGTAAAGTCAACTCTGCCGGCCCCAGCAGTGCCGCTTGCACCCAGCGACGCAGCAGCGCGCGTGGCAAATCAGTTGCCAGACGGTCGTCGGCAAACTGTACCGACAAGGTGAGCTTATTTTTTGCTGGCATCGCGCAAGGCTTCGGCTGCCGCCGCCGCGGCACTGGCCGCATCATAGGCATCAACGATACGGCCAACCAGTGGATGACGCACGACATCCGCACTGGTAAAGCGAGTGAAAGCAATCCCGCGTACCGATGACAAAACCGTCAGCGCATCGACCAAACCACTTTTTTGGCCACGTTGCAAATCGATCTGAGTCACATCACCGGTCACCACCGCCTTGCTGCCAAAGCCTACGCGCGTGAGGAACATCTTCATTTGCTCTGGCGTTGTGTTCTGCGCCTCATCAAGAATAATGAATGCGTGGTTGAGGGTCCGTCCGCGCATGTAAGCCAGTGGCGCAATTTCGATGGCCTGCTTCTCGAACATTTTTTGCGTTCGATCGAAGCCGAGCAAATCATAGAGAGCGTCATACAGCGGTCGCAGGTAGGGATCCACTTTTTGCGCCAGATCACCTGGCAAAAAACCCAGTCGTTCACCAGCTTCAACGGCAGGGCGCGTCAGCACAATGCGTCTTACGGCATCGCGCTCAAGTGCGTCAACGGCACAGGCAACGGCCAGATAAGTTTTACCGGTGCCAGCTGGTCCCACGCCGAAGGTAACGTCGTGCTCGAGGATGGCTTTCAGATATTGGCCCTGATGCGGTGTTCTGCCGCGAAGATCAGTCCGTCGCGTTTTTAGTACAGAACTTGCGTTGATCTCTTCCGGATCTTTTTTGGACAGGATCGCGGGCTTTTCCGTACTCACGCCCTGCGATGCACGCTGCTCGACCAGTGCCAGCTGGATATCTTTGACTGACACAGGCTGGTCGGCTTGCGCATAGAATTTTTCCAGCATCTCGACCGCGCGTTCGGCGTTCACGCCATCGGCGATAAATTTTTCGCCGCGCCTGAAAATGGTGACATCCAGCGCCGCAGCAATCTGACGCAGATTTTCATCGACCGGGCCGCACAGGTTGGCTAGCCTGTTGTTATCGATCGGATGAGGCGAAAAATGTCGCGTATCTGCAGATGAGTTTTTCAATGGAATATGCTTATTGCCGAATGACCACTTCGCCGCGCAGCGAATAGGGATGACTGGCCGTGATATTGATGTCGATGAATTCCCCCGTCAGACGGGCACCATGGGGCCTGCCATCAAAATTCACCACACGATTGTTTTCCGATCGTCCTTGCATTTCCTGCGGGTCGCGTTTGGACGGACCTTCCACCAGCACACGCTGTACCGAGCCAACCATCGCATCGGAATAACGCCGCGTATTATCGGCAATGACTTTTTGCAAGCGTTGCAGTCGCTCGAGCTTGACCGTTTGCGGCGTGTCATCAGGCAAATTGGCCGCAGGTGTGCCAGGTCTCGGACTAAAAATGAAGGAATAACTGTTGTCGTAGCCGATATCGTCCACTAATTTCATGAGTGCCTCGAAATCTGCATCGGTCTCGCCAGGGAAACCCACAATGAAATCGGACGACACAATGATATCGGGCCGCACTTCACGCAAGCGCCGGATGATGGATTTGTATTCCAAGACAGTGTAGCCACGCTTCATCACTGCCAGAATTTTGTCCGAGCCGTGTTGCGCTGGCAAATACAAATGGTTGACTAGTTTGGGTACGCGCGCATAGACGTCGATCAGTCGTTGCGTGAATTCCTTGGGATGACTGGTGACGTAGCGTATGCGTTGTATGCCGTCGAATTCAGCGATGTATTCAATCAGCAGAGAAAAGTCGGCGATCTCACCATCGGCCATCACACCACGATAGGCATTGACGTTTTGTCCAAGCAGAGTGATTTCTAGCACACCCTGATCGGCTAATTGCGCTACTTCGGTCAGCACATCATCAAAGCGCCGCGAAACTTCCTCGCCACGGGTGTAGGGAACGACGCAATAGCTGCAGTACTTGCTGCAGCCTTCCATAATGGAGATAAACGCACTGCTGCCCTCGACGCGGGGCGGGGGCAGATGGTCGAACTTTTCAATTTCCGGAAAACTGATATCGACTTGGTAGCGACCGCTTGCACGACGCTCGCGCAGCAGGTCGGGCAGCCGATGCAGGGTCTGGGGACCGAACACGACATCGACATAGGGGGCTCGCTTGATAATTGCCACGCCCTCTTGAGAGGCCACGCAACCGCCGACACCGAT
>SYFN01000142.1 GCA_005800405.1 Burkholderiales bacterium | reverse complement strand
CGCGATCATCAAATGAGCGTCACCTGATTTGATTGCGCGTGCAGCAGTACCCAATGCATCCATGCCAGAGCCACAGAGGCGGTTGATCGTCGCACCTGGCACATCGATAGGCAAGCCGGACAACAGCGTTGACATGCGCGCCACGTTGCGATTGTCTTCTCCCGCCTGATATGCACAACCAAAAATCACTTCATCAACAGCGCTCCAATCAACGGTGGGGTTGCGCTCTTGCAGGGCTCGCAAGGGTACGGCTCCCAGGTCATCTGTACGAACATCTTTCAGTGCACCGCCGAAGCGGCCGATGGGCGTGCGTATGGCGTCGCAAATAAATGCTTGCTTCATGGATGAATCCTGATTTGAAATGAAGTCAATAGAACCGCCGAATGGTTGGTATCAAGCTGCCCGCAGGGGGACGCCCGTGATGCTCTGCAGTTCTTCCAGCGTCAGACCGGGCGCCATGTCCCGCACCATCAGGCCCTCACTGGTAATGTCGATCACGGCAAGATCGGTGTAAACCCGAGAGACGCAGCCCATCCCCGTCAGGGGATAAGTACATCGGTCAACAATTTTGCTCTCGCCAGTTTTGGTTTGATGTTCCATCATCACGAATACGCGCTTGGCGCCATTGGCCAGATCCATCGCACCGCCCACGGCAGGAATTGCATCGGGCGCGCCCGTGTGCCAGTTCGCAAGATCTCCTGTACGCGAAACCTGAAATGCGCCAAGCACGCAAATATCCAGATGGCCGCCGCGCATCATCGCAAATGAATCAGCCTGATGAAAATACGCACCGCCTGTTAGCAAGGTCACCGGCTGCTTGCTGGCGTTGATCAAATCGCCATCCTCTGTTCCGGGTGCGGGAGCGGGCCCCATGCCCAGTATGCCGTTCTCGCTGTGCAGGAAAATATCTTTCGAGGTATCGAGATGGTTGGCGACCAAGGTAGGCAATCCAATACCAAGATTGACGTAGCAGCCCTCGGAAATATCTTGGGCTACCCGCTGTGCGATTTCATTGCGCGTGTATCGCTTCATTGACCGCCTCCAGGCAGGTGCAGCACGCGCTTGACGAAAATACCTGGCGTCACAATCACCTCAGGATCCAGCTCACCCAGCGGGACAACCTGATCAACCTGTGCGATCGTGCATTTTGCTGCCATCGCCATGACCGGACCAAAGTTACGCGCAGCCTTTCGATAGACCAGGTTACCCCAGCGATCGGCCTTCCAGGCCTTGATCAGTGCGACATCCGCATGAATGGGTGACTCAAAAACATAGTGACGCCCATTGATCAGACGCGTCTCCTTGCCTTCAGCCAGTTGCGTCCCATACCCGGTGGCGGTGAAAAACCCACCGATGCCGGCGCCGGCAGCACGAATACGTTCTGCCAGATTACCCTGCGGTATCAACTCCAGTTCGATTTTGCCGCTGCGATAAAGTCCATCGAAGACGTACGAATCGGCCTGACGAGGGTAAGAACAAATGATTTTGCGCACGCGGCCGGTGGCCAGCAACGCTGCAAGACCCGTATCGCCATTTCCTGCATTGTTGTTGACAATGGTCAGATCGCGTGTGCCTTGATCAACGAGCGCGTCAATCAGTGCGCCAGGCATGCCAGCGCTTCCAAATCCGCTAATCATGACCGTGGCGCCAACGGGGATGCCGGCCATCGCAGAGGTAATGTCCGGGAAAATTTTGTTGATCAAACCTGGAGCTCCCCGTGCACGCGTTCGCACACCATTATTGTCTCTTTGCATACAGTGGGAGAAAGTACAACAGCGCGTCAACAGCCCTCTACATACCGGCGATCGCAACGCAGTCATTGCACCTCTGGCTGCAGCACAAAGAGGATTGTTCGTACAGCAAGCCTCGCAGTGTATCCCCGCCATTTACCTACTGCAAGTTTGTAAGTCAGGATCGAGCCCATGGCGGCTCGGGCATCGTGGGACTGCCTAGGCCAAGGCCGTACCTGTTTCGCAACAGAATTCAGCGATTCCTACGCTCAATGAATTGATTTATCTCGCTTGAAAGCAACGATTGTCAAAAAAACATGGGGTTCCGTTACGGTAACCCTCTGCCGCGTCTTGTAACAGTTTCCATCCCCGCGGTACCCCTTCCGTACGATCGACTCCATTCATGAACGCCCCGACCATGCAGAATTTTTTTCAAACCAAAACAGACACCCCGGATTCCGACGGATCGCCAGAACCAGTGCCTGCCAAGTTGATGCCGACTACTCCCGACAATCGCGTGCTGACCATTGCAGAGGAAATTGATGCTTTGACGGACCCGAGTTTCATGACTTCCCTTGCTCGCGGTCTGGCCGTTGTGAAAGCCTTCAGTGATCAGCGCCGAGCGATGACGATTGCGCAACTCAGTCATAAAACTGGTATTCCACGCGCCGCCGTGCGCCGCAGCCTCTACACGCTAAAGCAGCTCGACTATGCTGATTCCGAGGCAAATAATTTTTATTTGAAGCTCAAAATTTTATCGTTAGGCTACTCCCATCTTTCATCTACACCACTGACGATTTCAGCCCAGCCGACACTCAACCAAATCAGTCGCGAACTCAATGAATCCTGCTCGCTGGGCGTATTGGAAGAAAGCGAAATACTTTGCATCTCTCGCTCACAAAGTTCTCGCGTGATGTCCGTCGCGCTGAGCACGGGTAGTCGTCTGCCTGCCCACTGCTCCTCCATGGGTCGCGTGCTACTCTCCATGCTGCCGGAAGAAGCACTATCTGATTTGTTTTTCAAAGGTTCGTCTGATTGCCTACACTGATCGTACCGTCACCACGGAAAACGAACTGCGTGAGATATTGAATGATGTTCGCAGAAGCGGCTATGCCATCGTAGAAGAAGAGTTGGAGATCGGTCTGCGATCTATCGCCGTTCCTGTACGGGGTGCTTCAGGATTGCCGGTTGCTGCACTCAGCGTTGGTGCGCAGGCGGGCCGCACGAACCGATCGCAACTCGAGCAGAATTTTTTACCGATCTTGCTCAATGCAGCCAGCGATTTATCCGTCTTGCTTCCCTGAACCAGGCCTGTTTTCAAGCCGGACGGGCGCCCGATCGAAATGCGATGGGTGCAATTCCCGTCTGACGCTTGAAGAAACGTGTGAAGTATGCGGGGTCTGAAAAACCGAGTGCATCAGACACATCTTTGACCGGCATCGAGGTATACATCAGATAACGCCTTGCCTCGAGTCCCATGCGCAAGTGAATCAATCCAAGTGCAGAATGACCCGTAAGTTGGCGACACAAGGCATTCAGATGCGCTGCACTAATGCCCAGACTGGCTGCGTAAAAGGTCAGAGGATTTTGGCGAGCATAATTCGCTTCAATCAATTGCGAAAATTTGGCCAAGTGTTCGCGCCCACGAGCTGGGAACAGGCCATCACCCTGTGGCGGCAAAACCTTCGATAGCCAGACCAGCAGCGATACCAGCTGCGCGTCAATAAGCAAATCGCGATGCGCATCATGTCCTGCATACGCCTCATGTAAAGCATGAAAAGCCGCCTCGATCTGCTGCCGATCGGCGCCAGGCTTTGGCATATGAATTACCGGGGCATTCATCGCATGCAGTGCCGGCCCCAGGTGCAGTTGCAAGCGCTGAAAAAATGCATACGCCAGCGTAATGACCTCGCCATCAGCATCCGGAGAAAACTGGAACCCATGTACGCAGTGCTGAGGCAGCAGTAACACCTGCCCGCCCGATAAATCTGCCAGGCGTCCATCGAGCTCGACGCGGGCCTTGCCCCGAGCCAGCCACAGCATCTGGAACAGGCCGTGATGCCGATGTGGCCGAATCTCCCAATTGTGCAAGCGGCTTCGCGCGGAAATAGCCTCGCAGTGCACCAGATCTGGCGCGACCTGTGGGCCCTGCTCCCCATATAAGTGGTAGACAGGCACCGCGGAACGCAAAGTCTTTTTGCCAGCCATCAAAAATCAGGGATTCGCCAAAAGTCCTCGGAATGTACAAGTATTGCATGGGAAAGTCTATTCCATTGCTCTTCGACAACGTGGATCATGACGTTGGAAAAGGGCAGTGTTATTTGCGCTGCCGGGAATAAATTCATGAAAACTCAGGTCGCAATCATTGGTGCCGGACCGTCAGGCCTGCTTCTTGGCAGACTGCTCGACTTGCAAGGTATTGCCAACATCATCATTGAGGCCAAGTCGCCCGATTACGTACTCTCGCGCATACGCGCCGGCGTGCTGGAACAGGGAACGCAAACTCTGCTGCGGCAAGCCAAAGCGGGCGAGCGCATGGACCGCGAAGGTCAGGTGCACGAAGGCTTTGCGCTGTCCTTCCAGGGACGGGTTGAACGCATTGACCTCAAGGCGCTGACGAGTGGTAAAACCGTGATGGTCTATGGTCAAACGGAAGTCACCAAAGATCTGATGGACGCTCGCGAATCATCGGGCAATATCAGCATCTACGAAGCCGATGAGGTCGCTCTCCATGATTTCTATGGGGACCAGCCCTCGGTGACTTACACGAAAAACGGACAAGTTCACAAGATAGACTGCGAGTACATCGCAGGTTGCGATGGTTTTCACGGTATCGCGCGCAAATCGGTGCCAAGCGACGCCATCCGCCTGTTTGAGCGCGTCTATCCTTTTGGCTGGTTGGGCGTACTGTCGCGCACACCACCCGTTGCGCATGAGCTGATCTATGCCAACCATGAACGCGGCTTCGCCCTGTGCAGTATGCGCTCGGCGTCACTCTCGCGTTACTACGTTCAGTGCGATCTCAAAGACTCCACCGATGCCTGGTCGGATGAACGCTTCTGGGACGAACTTCGAGCGCGACTGCCCGCAGACACCGCGCGTAATCTGGTAACAGGTCCATCTATTGAAAAGAGCATCGCGCCCCTCCGCAGCTTTGTGGCTGAGCCCATGCAGTTCGGACGATTGTTTCTGGTCGGTGACGCCGCTCATATCGTGCCGCCAACCGGCGCGAAGGGCCTCAACCTCGCGGCGAGCGACGTCTCCACATTGTCTCAGGTCCTGACCGAACGTTATCGTCGCGGCCGGCTGGATCTATTGCAGAAATATTCGGAAATTTGCCTTCGGCGCATATGGAAGACTGAACGATTCTCATGGTGGATGACATCGATACTGCACAAATTTTCGGATGACCCATTCAACCAGCGTATTCAGGAAGCCGAGCTCGACTACTACACCAGCTCGCCCGCCGGTCGAAGCACCATAGCTGAAAACTATGTTGGGCTGCCCTTCGAACCCGTAGCATGAACAGGAATGATAGTGGCGAGGGGCCAAACGCCCCCCCCCCCGCAGAGCGAGCGCCAGATGAAGATGCAGGATCTGGCTCAATCTAGGACTTGGGGCTATGTACAATGTCGCCCGGGTGCGCGGTCTGGTTTAATTATCTCCATCTTGGCTATAAGCACCCAAATCGGTTAAATTTATTACCAAACTATCAACGAGAACTGCAATGATCCGGCCAATGGCCATCGTGTCAACGGCCACGACGATCAATATCGGTGCCCTGAAAGCCAGCTGCTCGGCTTGCAGCATGCATCAACTCTGTCTGCCAATGGGTGTGAACGGCGGAGTAAAAGGGAACCAGTTAGCGGCGGCGTAACCGGGTACCGGTCCCAAGCCTATCCTGAGATCTTAGATTGGATTCGGAGAGGCAGAGAGGATGTACACAGGCGTGGACCTATACGCCAAAGTCAGGCGTGCAGTCATGGTCGATGCCATGAGCGAACGCGCCGCAGCAAAGAATTTCGGCAT
>SYFN01000141.1 GCA_005800405.1 Burkholderiales bacterium | reverse complement strand
GCCCCATTTTTAGCAGCTTTCATCCACCAACCCAATCTGAGCTCATTGAGTAATGTCATACGTACTCATAAAAGTTCAACGCAGTCCGTATAAATTCGTCTGTATTAACGCATTGTGTGTCAGTGGTGCACCGTCGCGATCACCCCGGACAGCATCTCCAGCATCAAATCAATCTCTTCCAAAGTGATGTTCAACGCCGGCATAAAACGCAGCAGATCAGGCCGTGGCGAATTCAGCAGCAGCCCCTGTGGTTCAAGATCACGCGCGATCTCGACAATCTTGCCACCGATCGGCGCCCCCAGTTTTAACGCGCGCAGCAAGCCTTCACCGCGCTCTCCCTCAAGGCCATGTTTTTCACTCAGCTTTAGCAAGCCTTCGCGGAGATAAGCGCCTTTATCAAGAACCGATTGCAGGAAGGCGGGTTTTAGTAGCGCTTCCAGTACCGCGACACCCACCGCGGTCATCAGCGGGTTGCCGTTGTAAGTACCGCCCTGATCGCCGGGCTCAAAGACGGCACAGGCCTCAGTGCACAGCAGCGCAGCCAATGGCACACCACCGCCGATACCTTTGCCCAGGGTCATGATGTCGGGCTCGATATCGGATAGCTGATACGCAAATAACTTGCCTGTGCGACCCATGCCGGCTTGCACTTCATCTACGATCAGTAGAATGCCGTGCTTGCGCGTAACCATGCGCAGGCCTTGCATGAATTCACGCGTCGCCGGAATCACACCGCCTTCGCCCTGCACGGGCTCCAGCATCACGGCCACGGTTTTGTCGGTAATTAGGGCTTCCATACTCGCCAGATCATTGAGCTCGGCTTTGGGGAAACCAGGTACTTGCGGTGCGAACATCGTGTCCCAGCCCGCTTTGCCGGAGGCTGACATGGTCGCTAATGTGCGGCCATGAAAACTGTGATTGAAGGTGATGATCTCGTAGCGGTTTTCACCAGCGGCATTTTTGTTGAGCTTGCCCCATTTCCGAGCCAGCTTGATTACACCTTCGTTGGCTTCAGCACCGCTATTAGCGAAGAACACTTTGTCGAAGCATGAATGCTGGGTCAGCATCGTTGCCAGCTGTATCGACGGCTCGTTATAAAACGCGGGGGAAGGATTGATGACTTTTTTTGCCTGGGCTACCAGCGCATCCTGTATGCACTGGGGCGAGTGTCCCAGACAGTTCACCGCCCAGCCCTGCAGCCAGTCGAGATAGCGCTTGCCGTGATGATCTGTCAGCCACATACCGCGACCTTCGGTGAAGACCAGGGGAGGGCGATTGGTGATGTACAGCAGCGCGTTGGTGTTGTACTGGTCCACGTGCAGTTCGACAGGTTTTTTCATGGTTCAGGCGGCGGCCAGATCGGCTTCAGAAGTAAATGAGTCGGCGAAGAAGGCATCTTCCGGTAATTGGCACTGCGCCACAAAGTCGCGTTGTGCGGCATCGACCATCACAGGTGCGCCGCAGGCATAGACCTGATGTCCCGACAGATCCGGAAAATCTTCCATCACTGCCTGATGCACAAAGCCAGTGCGGCCTGTCCATGCATCCTCCGGCAGTCCGTCGGAGATCACGGGGGTGTAGCGGAAATTCGGCAGATCTGATGCCCAGCTTTTACAGAGGGCGTTCATATACAGATCGCTTGGGCGGCGGCCCCCCCAGTATAGCGTGATAGGGCGGGTCGACTTCAGATGCGCCCAGTGCTCGACGATGGCCTTGATCGGTGCAAAGCCGGTACCGGATGCCAGCAAGATGATTGGCTTGTCGGAATCCTCGCGCAAGAAGAAGGTCCCCATCGGGCCCTCGAAACGCAGAATATCGCGTTCTTTCATCGCGCCAAACACATGGTCAGTAAACAAGCCTCCCGGCATATGACGAATATGCAGTGCGAGCAATTCATCGGCATGCGGCGCATTGGCCATGCTGAAGCTGCGGCGCTTGCCATCCTTGAGCATGAACTCGACATACTGCCCGGCTTTGTATTGCATGCGATCCGTCGCAGGCAATTGCAGCGACATGATCATGACATCATCGGTCACACGGTCGAGTTTGGCCACGCGCACGGGGATTTTCTTGATCGGAAAATCACCCACGCCGAGTACTTCGCGCGCTTCAATGGCCACATCGGATTGGGGTACCGCACAGCAGAACAGCGTGTGTCCCGTGGTTTGTTCCGCGCCTGACAGTGCGCGCTCCTGGTGCGGGCCTAGCGCTACTTCGCCAAAAAGCAGTTTGCCTTTGCAGCTGCCGCAGGCGCCGTTCTTGCAACCGTAGGGTAAACCAACGCCGGCGCGAATCGCGGCGGCCAAAATGGACTCGCCGGCGTCGCAAGGAAACTGCCGGCCACTGGGAGAAACGCTAACCTGAAACGTCATACAATCTCACGAATGAAAAATAACGGTTTGAAGATTCTGGGCAAACCACGCCTGCTCATCATTGGCTGCGGTGATGTCGGCTTGCGCTTGTTGCCTATGCTGCGCAAGAGATTTCACATTTTTGCGGTGACCAGTCAGCCGGCTCGTTGTGCTGAATTACGCGCGGCCGGTGCAACGCCTGTTGTTACCAATCTCGATCACCGCGACAGTCTTTACCGTCTTCAGGGGCTGGCCGATACCATCGTGCATCTGGCGCCGCCGCCTTCAGAGGGAAAACAAGATCGCCGCACCCGCAATCTGGCAGCCATTTTACCCCGACATGGCAAGCTCGTTTATATCAGCACGACCGGCGTTTACGGTGATTGCGGTGGTGCGATATTCGACGAAACGCGCACCGTGTCGCCCGTCAATGCGCGTGCCTTGCGGCGCGTCGATGCCGAGCAGGTGCTCAGGCGCTGGGCTCTGCGCATGAATGGCCGACTGGCCATCCTTCGGGTGCCCGGGATCTATGCGGCTGACCGTCTGCCGGTCGACCAGCTACGCCAGCAAACTCCGGCACTGACAGCCGATGATGATGTTTATACTAATCACATTCATGCAGATGACCTCGCCCGTATAATTGCGCTGGCGATTTTCCGGGCGGCGCCGCAGCGTGTTTATCACACGGTTGATGACTCTGACCTGCGCATGGGGGCGTATTTTGATCTAGTGGCTGACCGTTTTGGTCTCCCGCATCCACCGCGCTTGCCGCGTGCGCAACTGGCCACGCAGGTCTCTCCGATGCTGCTGTCGTTTATGTCCGAGTCACGGCGGCTAAAAAATGAGCGCATGAAAGCCGAGCTGGGCGTGTGCCTGCGCTGGCCGACGGTCAGCGATCTTTTGGCAAGCCTGCCTGTACCGCCGACTTGATGCCATTGACCCAGGACCGGGCAGGCAGACGGGTGATGTCGCGGATCACCGCAGCACGCTCATAAAGATCTGCAAAATCCAATCCAGGCAAGTTTTTGAATCCGATTGCCACCACATTCCCCTCATGTACCTCGGGCAGAGGGATCACGGCATCGAATGCGGGCACCATGGCTTTAAGATTTTTGAGGGAGCTGGGATGGTCTCCAAACAGATTGATGGTAGCAATGCCATCATGGCTCAGGCACGCGGCGCAAGCGCGATAAAAAGCGGGTGAATCCAGCACCGGTCCGCGTGCGGTGGCGTCATACAAATCGTTCTGCAATACATCAATACCGCCATGGTTGCTGCGGTCATGGACGAATTCATCTGCATCCATCGTCAAGATCGATAGCCTGTCATCTTCAGGTGGCAACTTGAACATCGAATGGCAGACATTGATCACGGACGGATTGAGTTCCACCGCAGTCACGCGTGAAGACAGGTAATTGCGATAACAGAATTTGGTCAGTCCTGCCGTGCCGAGGCCCAGTTGTACGATATGTGCTGGCTGATCAATGAACAGCATCCAGGCCATCATCTGCTGCGCGTACTCGAGTTCTATCCAGTCCGGCTTGCGCAGCTGCATGGCGCCCTGAATCCACTCCGTGCCGAAATGCAGATAGCGCACACCATCCCTCTCTGAAAGTGTCACTGGGGCGAATTTTGGTCGGCGACCACTGCGGGACGAAGTTTGTAATACGAGATTTTTTGGCGCTTTGCGGGTCATGAGCTTAAAGTTGAGTCGATCAGTCAAAGCATGCCACTGTACTGGTTTTTGCTCGAAAGATAGCTGTGCTTAAGCCCGTGTTGCGATCAACGGAGACAAGCGTTTCAGAAGGCACCCGCGTATTGTAAAGAGGTCACACAGCCTACGCACGGTAGAATCGCCCTCATTGTCAAGAACAAGAGGAGACAAATCATGACCCAACCCATCATGCTGGTGACTGGTGGCAGCCGGGGCATTGGCGCCGCGACAGCCATCATCGGTGCCGCACGCGGTTATCGCGTTGTCCTGGCTTATCAGAGCCAGTCTGCCGCCGCCGACGCGGTTGTGCAGACCATACGCGATGCTGGTGGCACGGCGATGGCGATGCAGGCTGATGTGGGTGTCGAGGCTGATGTGCTCAAGGTCTTCAAGACTGTTGATGAGCAGTGGGGCAAGCTGGACGTGCTGGTCAACAATGCCGGCATGCTAGAAACGCAGAGGCGTCTGGATCAGATGGATGTCGCCCGTTGGCAGCGCGTGCTGACCGCCAATGTCATTGGCAGTTTTTTATGTGCACGCGAAGCGGTGCTGCGCATGTCGACGCGTTACGGCGGTAAGGGCGGCAGTATCGTGAATTTATCTTCAGCGGCGGCGCGACTCGGCTCACCGAATGAATTCATCGACTATGCCGCCTCCAAAGGCGCGGTGGACAGCATGACCTTCGGTCTCGCCAAAGAGGTCGCCGCCGAAGGCATCCGTGTCAATGCCGTGCGGCCCGGTCTGATTTACACCGACATTCACAGCAGCGCCGGCGAACCGGGACGCGTCGATCGCGCCAAGGATGCGGTACCCATGAAACGTGGCGGCACAGTGGAAGAGGTGGCCGAAGCGGTGTTGTGGCTGGCGTCGGAACAATCGTCGTATGTGACGGGGACATTGATTGATGTGACAGGTGGCCGGTAGTTCCCGCCTAACTGCATCGCCAGGATACTCGCTGCACAATAGGGGCCGCGTAGCGGACGGAATGCTCGATGCCATGGCCTGGTACAGGTTCTATTCACAAACTGTTGGTATGCACGAAATTTTGTACTATCCGCATAAAAAAAGAACTACATCCCGGACTCTAGGTACGTAAGTCTTGCCGTCGGATAGGTAAGACTCTGTGGGCGGCACAACTCCATTGAACGCGCCCAAAGAGAGACCGTCATGTCAAACCGCATACCTTCCACACCACGTCGTCACTCGCAATCCGAGACGGATACAGACACGAGTGGCCGCGTCAGCACAGCTTCCTCAAGTGAACAAAGCAGTATTTCAGAGGACGATTCAGAAAAGTCAGCGTAAGCGCCTGTGATGAAGACGCGTCAAGCCAGTGATGGGGCACCAGCAACGCCAGCCACGCACAACACCAACAGCAGCGCACCGTCCCAAGCCACCATGACGTCGTCATCACCGACCGTCACAAACAGACAGACCGGAGATCAAAAAAGAGTGCGATATGGTCAGACTCGCGACTTGCCTGCTTACCAGTGCCAAATCCATATCAATAAAATGGAAACGGTAAAGCAAGGTGATGCAGCAGATATCTCACACGTACCTAAGCCCAACAATCGATGGGATCAGTTTTCAAAAGCGGTGACAACGGAGGGTAAGCTCTACATAAGTGGTGATACCTTCAAGGATCAAATTCACAAACTTGCAGCGTGGTTGCAGACATCACCCGCCAATTTGAAATGTATTTCCCTGTATGGCGGTATGCAAAGTAAAGATGTAGGCGTACTGGTGGAAGCCTTTAAAGTCAATACAAAGCTCACTGAGATTGCGATTCTCATTGATGATATCGATTATGCCGTTATAGAAGCGCTGTCGGAAGCCCTGCAGGTGAATACAACGCTCACAAGTTTTGTGCTTAGCGCTAATATCGGCGATGCCGGCGCACAAGTGCTTGGGCATACTTTGGAAACTAATACAACTCTCACTACGCTTGATCTCAGTCACAATTCGATCGGCGTTGCTGGCGCATTAACACTGGCGGAGGCTCTGAAGGTCAATAAAGCCTTAGTTACGCTGGATCTTGACAATAATGCGATTGGCACAGCTGGCGCATTAGGTTTGGCATGCGCTCTGCTAAGGAAGCGCTGAACAAATCCCTTTTACAAGGAACTTTACTCAGCAATTTTTGAACTGCCTAATTTTTGGGCAAGTATTTTAAAAGTTTGTTAAAAACGCTGCGAATTTATCCGCTTTAAGCGGATTGTTCCGCTGCATCCCATTTTCAGGACGCACCTTGGGCATGAAAGGCCATCAATCGTCGCTTGGCCAACATCAGATTGGCTAGACCAAACAGTGTTAGAAGCTGCGCTGC
>SYFN01000140.1 GCA_005800405.1 Burkholderiales bacterium | reverse complement strand
CGATGTGGAAAGTACCGCCCGCAGGTTGGCGACGCATCAGAGTAGACACAACGCCCACTGTCAACTGCTCGACCAGCTCGCGCACGCGCGCCGAAGCTGCGCCCTGACCACCATTCACCGCCAGAAATGCCTTGGTCATGGCGATGGAAATCTTGAATGGCTCAAAACCCACTACTGCGCCGTTGCGGCGAATGATCTTGTAATCGTGGAGCGACGCAGTCGCGCCGGGAGACGAGGGTGCGAGCGCCGAGACGGCGGGTGCGCCACTGATGTTGCCAGTGGACTTGGCTGAAATTTCCTGACTGGTCTGCACTTCGCCTCCCCAAAAAGGTCATACCTCGGACATTACTGCCCTGTTGTCTCTGTTTTGCCGGACAAATGCCGGCACCATGATTTCTACTAACCGGCTGGCGCGCCGTACGCTGCATTGCGCAGACACACCGATAGATTTGATACGGATGGGCCTAAAGGGTCTTCTGCATTTATTCTGGGGTTTCGTTCCGGCGATAAGGGATCAACGCGAGACGCCGCGCTACGCTCAGGGTGGCGCCCTGTGCAAGCGTGGTAACGCAGCGATGAGCCCCTCTCGCCCGAACCCTTCGGACAGCCCAGGCAACAGGCCGAAGCCGGCGTTACGACGACGCATCGTCGCGCCTTGCATCCGACCCGTTGCCTGAGTTGCGCAACCCCAAAACAAATGCAGACCACCCTCAACCAAGCCCCACATTCATCCGGGTATGTACCCTTTAAAACGCTTCGCCCACCGTGTGGGCTGGTCTGACCTGCTCAGTTCAGCTGAATTAGCGAAAACACTAGATCTAGTAGATTAAGCGTCCACGGGCACTGATTCTAGTGCCCACCTGCTTAACTTGCAACCGATTTTTACGCTTGGAAACTCAGCGCAAACGCAGTTTTCGTGTCAGAAAACCCGCGCACGATCAGGGTTGTCATCTCGGATCGGTAGCGATCCCAGTCAAACTGCGGCCCCGGGTCAGTTTTGCGGCCAGGTGCAATATGTTCATGCCCTGTTACGTGTGCCAGCGGATGCGCAACAATCAGCGCTTTTGTGAGCGCAACCAAGGTGCGATATTGCACATCGCAAAATGGCGTGTGGTCATCGCCCTCTAATTCAATCCCGATTGAGAAATCGTTACACTTCTCATGGTCATCAAAAGTTGACATTCCGGCATGCCAAGCACGGTCGTGCGTGCTCACGAATTGAGTTGCACTGCCATCGCGCCGGATTAAAAAATGAGCAGACACGCGCAGCCCTTCGAGTTGAGCAAAATACGGATGTGCTTTGCAATCGAGCTGGTTGGTAAACAGCGCCTCAATGTAATCACCACCGTACTCACCGGGCGGCAAGCTGATGTTGTGAATGACGAGCAAATTGATTGCCACTTGCGACGGACGGGCGTCGTAATTTGGGCTACGCACCAGGTGAATTTCCCGGCACCAGCCTGCGTCATCGATCAAAAAACAAAATTCAGTCGGGGTCATGAATCGTCAGTCGCTGCATACGGTAACGTAGTTGCCACAAGTTTATCCCAAGAAGCGATGCTGCGCGACTTCGATTGAACCGTGTCTGCTGCAAGGCGCGACGAATCAAGTCACACTCGACGCTGGCCGGATGCGCAGGGAGACATACCGGGAGCACAACCTTGTCCACTGCGTATGCGCTCGCGCAAGCAGCCATGTCGCTGCTTGAAAAGACACCGATCGACGTGGTTCGGGCAAGGCTCTCGAAATGTAAGTCATGCCGGTCGATGACAGCGCCAGCAGAAAAGGCCAGCGCTCGCTCCAGCACATTCTCAAGCTCGCGCACATTCCCTGGGAAATCATAGGTGACTAGCTGCTCCATTGCGGCTTCGCTGATCACCGGCTTGCTGGCGCCGGGTACTAGACGCCTGAGAATGGCATCACACAGCAAAGGAATGTCTTCTCGTCTTGCACGCAATGGCGGCAAGGACAGCAAGATGACCTGGAGGCGAAAGTACAAATCCTGTCGAAAACTGCCTCGCCCCACCACGGAAGCAAGATTCTGATGGGTGGCCGATAAAATCCGCACATCGATGACATCCTCACGCTGCGCACCCAGCTTTCGCCCGCGCCACTCCTGAATCGCACGCAGCAGTTTCACTTGCATGGCCAGTGGCAGCTCCGAGACCTCATCAAGGAATAGTGTGCCGCGGTGTGCGGCATTAAAGAAGCCCTGACGCTCTTCGTTAGCACCCGTAAAGGCGCCGCGACGATAACCAAAAAATTCAGCCTCCATCAGACTTTCGGGAATTGCACCGCAGTTGACGGCGATGAAAGGCTGACCGGCGCGCGGGCTGTGCGCGTGAATATCGCGTGCCGCCAACTCCTTGCCACTACCCGACTCGCCATAGATCGCAACTGGCGCGGTACCGGTCGCAAGTTTACTGATGCGATCACGTACCTCCTGCATGGCACGCGATTAACCCAGAAGCTGAAATGCGATGGAGGAGACAGCGTCAGGAACAGAGATCATGGCTGATGCCAGAAACGGGACGCGCCAGGTTTAGTCATCCCGATTAATATAGCTGCACGATAAGCGAAAAACACAACACCGCGTCCTCGCATTTAGCAAAACACAAACTATCCTCAGGGAATAAAGAAAGGCTGCACCGGACTGTGGTCTATCTGTTGCCATGCAGCCGTCGATGCGCTTCGCTGCAAAAAGTGATGGCACCGGCGCCATGTAGTGCCTCGGAGTGGGGCAGATGAATCCCGCATTGCGCGCATCTGACCATGGCTTCGGCGACCTCATCAGCACCCGAGTTCGAGGCCGAACGAGCCGAATCAGCAGATGAAGCGGGCTCGGAGGAAGATTGCTTTGAAACGGTGTACCAGCGCCAGGCCAAATAAATAATAGCCGCCCAAATCAGATATTTCACGCAAGGCTCCTGTGCAACACCACCTCCATCACGAAGCGACTACCGACATACGCAAGCAAGAGTGTTGCAAAACCGGTGAGCGTGAACAACAGCGCTGTCTTACCGCGCCATCCTCTCCATTGACGACCCGCCAGAAGCAAGCCGAATAGCACCCAAGAGAGCATGGTGAACAATGTCTTGTGTTCGAGACGGAAGGGTTTGCCAAAGACAGATTCTGAAAAGAACACACCGGAGACGACCGTCATTGTGAGTAACAGGAAACCGAAACTGATCAACCTGAATAGCACGCGCTCCATCGTGAGCAACGCAGGCAAACGATCAATAGCGAGCGCAAACCAGCCACGCTGAGACGCTGCCGTAGGCAATGCATGCAAACGCGACTCCTGCATCGCCATCAACACCGCATGAAAGGCGGCGATCGTCAGCGATCCATAGGCGAGAGTCGACAAGGCCACATGCCACGAGAACCAAGGCGACTTCCCGGCCAGCGGAATCTCTGATCCCGGAAAAAATGCGGGCAGCACAATCACAATCGCTGCGATCGGTAAAACCAGACGACGCAATCCATCGACCGACAGATTGCGGTTTTCTATCCAGTAAGCCGCCACCGTCATCCACAGCGCTGCGGAGAGCATCACGGCAAAGCCTAGTCGAAGATAGTCGGGTGTTATCACGATACTGGCGAGCGCTGCACCATGCAATAGCCAACCGACTGCCGTACCCAAGGTGATGAAACGGCGCTGCTGCTCGGGTAATAACGAACAGACAATGTAGAGCAATCCGGCTGCGTGAATGAAAAGAAATTGCATAAACAAAGTGTACACCATGGCTCTACTGCTAAAGCGCCACGAGGGGGACCTAAACGAATCTGCTTTTTGTGGCGAGTCCGCACAGTTGCAGGGCGGCAGGCACGTTGATAATCAAGGGGTTGGCCCTGTTTTTTCGGGCGCCTAAGTTTGGATTGTCATTGAACCAGCGCTTGCCCGCAACGTGCTTCGGGTAGAATCTTCTATTAACTTTCCCCAGTAGGCGATCGTTTCCGCGCCCACTTTCCTGATCTACATTCAAGACACCTCATGCTCGATAATCTGACTCAAAGACTGGCCAAAGTGGTCAAGACCATGCGTGGCGAAGCACGGCTAACCGAATCGAATACGGCTGACATGCTACGTGAGGTTCGCCTCGCGCTACTCGAAGCGGACGTAGCGCTGCCGGCCGTACGCGACTTTATTGCGCGCGTGAAGGAAAAAGCGCTTGGCGAGCAAGTGGTGGGCTCACTCACGCCGGGACAAGCGCTAGTGGGTGTTGTGCACGACGAACTGGCCAGCCTGATGGGGGGTGATCTTGGCCTGGAGGCAAGGCAGCTATCATTTGCAACGCAGCCACCTGCCATCATCCTGATGGCCGGCTTGCAGGGCGCCGGCAAAACCACGACCGTCGGCAAGCTCGCCAAGTTTTTACAAGAACAGAAAAAGAAAAAGGTACTGACTGTCTCCGCCGACGTCTATCGTCCTGCAGCCATCGGGCAGCTACAGACAGTGACAAGCCAGGCTGGCGCCGATTTTTTCCCCTCCAGTGTGACTGACAAGCCAGTCGACATTGCACTCGCTGCGCTCGATTACGCGAAAAAGCATCACCATGATGTGCTCGTCATTGATACTGCCGGACGCCTTGGTATCGATGAAGCAATGATGCAGGAAATCAGCGCCCTGCACGCCGCAGTCAAACCCATCGAAACCCTGTTCGTCGTCGATGCCATGCTTGGCCAGGACGCCATCAATACCGCTCGCGCATTCAATGAAGCGCTGCCACTGACTGGCATCGTCCTGACCAAACTCGATGGCGATTCACGCGGTGGCGCTGCCCTCTCGGTGCGCCATGTCACCGGCAAGCCCATCAAATTTGCAGGCATCGCAGAAAAACTCGATGGCCTTGAGCCCTTCGATCCAGATCGCATGGCCAATCGTATTCTGGGCATGGGCGACATACTGGCCCTGGTCGAAGAGGCGAAAAAAGGCGTCGACATGGCTGCGGCTGAGGATCTTGCACACAAGATCAAAGGTGGCGGCAAGTTCGACCTCAATGATTTCAAGGCGCAGCTCTCCCAGATGAAGAAAATGGGCGGACTGTCGGGACTCATGGATAAATTGCCCGCCCAAATGCAGCAAGCGGCAGCGGGCGCAAACATAGGGATGGCGGAAAAACAAGTACGGCGCATGGAAGGCATCATCAACGCCATGACCTTGCAGGAGCGTGCAAAGCCCGATCTGATCAAGGCCTCTCGCAAGCGCCGGATCGCCGCTGGTGCGGGCGTTCAGGTACAGGAAGTCAATCGTATGCTGGCCCAATTCGAGCAGATGCAGGGCATGATGAAGAAATTTAAAGGCGCCGGCATGATGAAAATAATGCGCGGCATGAAGGGTATGTTGCCCGGCATGCGCTGAGATCCGGACGCATTCGTATAGGGGGAAGTCGTTTCTGGCGTAATTTTTTCAGGGCCGTTGCACGACTTGGGTGAGACCTACATCACACCTCCGGCATTGTGATCACTATCTTGGGGCACTTTCCAGAGCGCGCTCTCATAGGGAAAAACCCAAAAAAAGCCATAAAAAATGCTTGCATCACAGGCAAAACCCTAAGACCATTGGCGGTGCGTGAATTGGCGCAATTTTTCACCACTACAGCAATGGAGGTTTGACAATGGCTACAGCCAAAAAAGCGGCAAAAAAACCCGCCACCAAGAAAGCCCCGGCAAAGAAAAAGCCGGCAGCAAAAAAAGTGGCGGCGAAAAAGCCAGTAGCAAAAAAGGTCGCCGCTAAAAAGGCACCTGCTAAGACCGTCAAAGCGAAGACCGCTCGCAAGCCCAATGCAGCATTCATGAAGCCTCTGACCCCGTCCGCAGCACTGGCCGCCGTCGTTGGTGCCAATCCGCTGCCACGTACTGATGTCACCAAGAAGGTTTGGGACTACATCAAGAAGCACAAGCTGCAAGACAGTGTCAATCGCCGCAACATCAATGCAGACGACACACTGAAGGCCGTTTTCGGTGGCAAGAAGACTGTCTCCATGTTCGAGATGACCAAGCTCATCTCTGGCCACTTGGAATAATCCTCAGGTGCCGAACAAAAACGCCCGCACGATTGCGGGCGTTTTTGTTGATGGGTCCTACGTGAGAAGTCGCTATTTCCCTTTTTGGTACGCGCCAACCGATTTGGCTAGATCCTGATATTCCTCGCAGCGCTTGCCGCATATCTGCTCCAGACGCGCCAAATGCTCAGCCGCCTTGTCTGGTTGGCCCGCCTTCAAATAGGCTTCGCCTATATATTCATGTGCACCTCGATGTTTGGGATCGATACGCAGCGCTTCCTTGTAATGCGTGAAGGATAAATTCAGGTCATCCAGATGCCGATAGGCATAACCCAGATAATTATGGATATCAGCACTCTCGGGCATGCGCGTGAGCGCTCGCGACAAAGAATCAACGGCGGATTTCCAGTCCTTACGTTCAATAGCTTTTTTACCAGCAACGAAATCCGCATCTTCCTTGTTGGCTGCGGGCTTGGACTGCGTCATGTTAGCCATAGCGTTCGGGAAGCTTGAGGCCAGCATCAATATAAACATCAGTTTTTTCATCACATATCCTTAGTCCGAATTTTTAATGTTCCCAATGCTTCCATGCCGCACGCACTGCGTTCGGATAATCCGGCTTGCCGCGACTGCCATTGTGTCGGCCTAGCGCGAGGTACAGGTTACCACTCTCCATATCGATATACATGCGCAAAATCGCGCAGCCATAGCGGAGATTACTCTGCATGTGAAACAGCCGTGAGGGCTGGCCATCACCAATGACACGCGTCCAGAAAGGCATGACCTGCATATACCCGCGCGCGCGCTTTCGATATTGCGTATTTGCGAAACCCGGACTCGACTTGAATCAGCCCCATCACCATTGCGGGATCAAGACCCGCGCGGCGTGACTCATACCAGACCGTCTGCAGGAATTCCGTGCGCAAGAGCGCATCCGGCATGCAACTGTGCAGCCGACGCGACATCGAATCAAACCAGCTCTGCCATGAGGCCTTGTCCACATCACTCGCAAATGAGAGATGCGGCGGCCTCGAATCTGCAATAGCGCGCGCAAGCGCAACCCGTACAGCATCTGCGAGCGCCTCCTCGCGTTGATTACCCGCATCAGCACGATGAAGTACACCGACTGCGAGCAGCATCGCCAACCATAATCTCCACCAGCACGAGGCAATGGCTGCTGCAGTCACAGCTCAAACCAGATGCGTGCGCAGGAAAGTCAGCATTCCAGCACGCGCCACTGGCGTAGCTGCCTCCTCGCGACGACCCTGATATTCGAGCATGCCGTCTTTGAGACTACGCTCTCCGATGACGACGCGATGCGGCACGCCGATCAGCTCCCAGTCCGCAAACATCACACCAGGGCGTTCGCCTCGATCATCCAGAATCACATCGATATCAGCAGCACTGAGCTCATCATAAAGACTATCGGTTGCCTCGCGAACGACATCACTGCGGTCATAGCCCATGGGGCACAGTACCACCTCAAAAGGCGCGATTGACGTCGGCCAGATGATGCCCTTCGCATCAAAATTCTGCTCGATCGCCGCGCCCAGAATGCGAGTGATGCCGATGCCATAGCAACCCATTTGCATGAGCTGCGGTTTGCCTTGCTCGTCGAGATAGGTTGCTTTCATGTCTTCCGAATAGCGCGTCCCGAGCTGGAACACATGACCGACCTCGATACCTCGCTGAAACTCTAACACACCCTTGCCATCGGGCGAAGGATCACCGGCCACCACATTACGCAAATCAGCTACAACGGGCTCAGGAAGATCACGCCCCCAGTTCACACCGGTGTAGTGAAAGCCCTCCGCATTCGCACCACATACAAAATCGCTCATGGCCACGACAGCTCTGTCGGCTGCAATCTTCACCGAGGCACTCGCATTAATCGGACCGATGTAGCCGGGCGGTGTGCCAAAGTGCTCAAGAATTTCAGTGTCATTTGCAAAACGAAAAGTGCCAATACTGGGTAGCTTGCCAGCTTTGACTTCATTGAGCTCGTGGTCGCCGCGCACCAGCAGCAACCAAATGGCGCGCGGGCCGTCATCTTTTTCAACCGATAGCACTACTGACTTCACGGTTTGCGTGAGAGGCAAACCGAGAAACTGCGCGACATCCTCACAGCGGGTCTTGCCCGGTGTAGGTGTCTTCTCCAGGGCCTTGCCGGGTTCAGCACGCGGCACCGCAGGCGCTACCGCCTCGGATGCTTCCATGTTGGCCGCATAGTCCGAGGTCGGGCAGTACACCAGGGCATCCTCGCCGGTATCGGCAATCACATGAAATTCCTGCGAGCCTGAGCCACCGATCGCCCCGTTGTCGGCAGCCACTGCGCGAAAACGAAGGCCGAAGCGGGTGAAGATGCGGGTGTACGCATCGACCATCATCTGATACGAGTCTCTCAAGCCATCCACATCACGATCAAATGAGTAAGCGTCTTTCATCGTAAATTCACGCCCGCGGATCAGGCCAAAGCGAGGCCTGCGCTCGTCGCGGAATTTGGTCTGAATATGATAAAAATTGACCGGCAGCTGGCGGTAAGACTTGATTTCGCTGCGCGCGATATCTGTAATCACCTCCTCGGAAGTCGGCTGCATCGCATAATCGCGGCCGTGGCGGTCTTTCAGTCGCAAGAGCTCCGGACCCATTTTGTCCCAACGACCGGTCTTCTGCCAGAGCTCCGCGGGCTGCACTAGCGGCATCAGCAGCTCGACTGCACCCGCCCGGTCCATCTCCTCGCGAACGATATTCTCTACCTTGCGGATCACCCGCAATCCCATGGGCATATAGTTGTAGATACCGGAGCCCAGGCGCCGGATCATGCCGGCACGAAGCATCAGCTTGTGGCTCACGATTTCGGCATCGGAGGGGGCTTCTTTGAGTGTTGAAATAAAAAAACGGGATGCGCGCATGGAGTTTGAAATCTTTTGAAAAAGAGGGGGTTATAATCATTCCAATTTTAAAGTATTCGCTGGTCATCGAGCCTGCAGATTGCACTACCCTCGCTTTGGACCGCCCACTTACCGTGTGCAGCCCTCGCCTGCAGTGCATCCGCGCCGGTGACCGCAGAAAAAGCGAGGGGCATCATGCTAGACCGCGAAGGCTTTCGCCCGAACGTCGGCATCATCCTGCTGAACCACCAAAACGAGGTCTGGTGGGGCAAGCGGGTGCGTGAACATTCCTGGCAGTTCCCGCAGGGTGGCATCAAACACGGGGAGACACCCGAACAGGCGATGTACCGCGAGCTCGAGGAAGAAGTCGGCCTGCGTGCGGAACATGTCAAGATCATCGGGCGCACTCGCGACTGGCTGCGCTACGTGGTTCCTGATCATTTCATCAAGCGCGAGGTGCGTGGTCACTATCGTGGTCAAAAGCAGATCTGGTTCCTGCTGCGCATGATGGGTCGTGACTGTGATGTGAATTTGCGTATTTCCGAACATCCCGAGTTCGACGCGTGGCGATGGCACGACTATTGGGTACCGATGGACATGGTGATCGAGTTCAAGCGAGATGTTTATACGCGGGCATTACAGGAACTGTCGCGCTTCCTCAACCGGTCTGTACCCGCTGTACGGCGATCAGCGCGCGAGCGGGTGTCGCAAAATTCGCTCGCGAGGCCCAACGAGAAGTCCTCGGTCACTGAATCGGATTCTGAATGACGAGTGCCTACCGTCGTTGCAGGGTTCTCTGGCTAGCCTTTGCACTGCCAACCCCCTGGACTGTCTGGGCTCAGGAAAATTCGGCCACCACGGACACGGCTGACGATGCAGCGCCGTTGACACTCCCCGCGGCGCCTGCGAAAGAAAGCCTTCTGCCCTTCTACGTGAGCCCGTCGACCACCATGAGTTTCGCGATTGATGCCACTTCGGTCAGCGTCATGGCTGATGGGGTGGTGCGATTCATACTCGTCGTCACCAGCACCGAGGGTGCGCGCAATGTAAGCTACGAAGGCATACGCTGCAAAACAGCCGAGAGAAAACTGTATGCAACTGGGATTGCCGATGGCACTTGGTCAGCATCTCGCAACAATGCATGGAGTCAAATTCGGGATGTGGGCGCGAACCGTCAATACGCGGCGCTGTACAAAGATTATTTCTGTGATTTTAGTTCGGTCGCCGGAAACGCAGCAGTGATCGTGAAGCGGATACGGCAGAAGAAAACCTTGCGCTGATTTTAGCGGGTACCTAAAGGCTCGAACAAAAAGCCACTGGCTAGGCGGGCCGCCGCAGACAGGACGGTTGTACGACAAGGCGACGCAACAACGCAAGCGGCTTTTTTAGAGCCTATAAGACCCGGGAATACTTTTTTGCTCTGCACGCGGATGACGGCCTTCGCCGAGAGGATGACCTTGTGGTCAGCCGCTTGATGCGGTTGCTTCAGTTGTTAGTGCCTCGCCTAAAGCAACACCAAATTATCTCGATGAATCAATTCCACCTCTTCGACATACCCAAGAATCTCTGCGATTTCGGATGAGGGTTTGCGCATGATACGTTTAACCTCGGTACTTGCATAATTCGACATGCCGCGGGCAATTGCTTTACCGGTCGTATCAACACAAGTGATCACATCACCACGACCAAAGTCGCCGCCAACGTCCGTCACACCAATAGGTAATAGCGACTTGCCCTCTTCGAGTAATTTTTGTACTGCACCCGCATCCAGCGTTACCTGACCAGCGGTTTTCAGATGATCTGCCATCCACTGTTTGCGTGCGGTGAGTCGTGCCGTTTGCGCAGTGAGCTGCGTGCCTATCGCCTCACCCTCTGCAAGTCGTACCAGCACTTGATCTTCCCTGCCCCAGGCAATCACCGTGTGCGCGCCAGAGCTCGCCGCACGACGCGCAGCCAGTATCTTGGTCAGCATGCCACCACTGCCAATACCCGACCCAGCGCCACCCGCCATGGCTTCGAGTTCCGGATCACCGGCTTTGGCTTCGTGTACAAATGTCGCATCGGCATTCTTGCGCGGATCGCTGGTATACAAACCACGTTGGTCAGTCAGGATGATGAGGGCATCTGCCTCAATGAGATTGGCCACCAGCGCCCCCAGCGTGTCGTTGTCACCGAATTTGATTTCGTCGGTGACTACGGTGTCGTTTTCATTGATGACAGGGACCACGCCCAGTTCGAGCAGTGTGAACAAGGTTGAGCGTGCATTCAGATATCGTTCGCGATCAGCAAGATCAGCATGTGTGAGCAAAACCTGCGCGGTGCGCAAATCATGTGCACGAAAATTGGTTTCATAAATCTGCGCAAGTCCCATTTGCCCAACGGCGGCACAGGCTTGCAATTCATGAATGGCTACGGGACGACGCTCAAAACCCAGACGCAACATGCCTTCAGCGACGGCACCAGAACTCACCAGCACGACTTGCTTGCCCATACGACGCAAATGCGCGATCTGATCCGCCCATTTGGCGATGGCCGAATGATCCAGTCCGCGTCCCTCATTGGTGACGAGCGAAGACCCCACCTTGACAATCACGCGCTGGGCTTGCCCGATGATGGACTGCATGATCAGTCAGCGAGTTTGAAACGGGGATCGTCGGTATCGATGGAGTCAATGCCCATCGCCGCCTCGGCAAGACCGGATTGTTCGCGCTGTTCCTGCTGGCGCTGCATCGCAAGATGTTCGTAGATTTCCTTGACGAGCTCATCACAACCTTCGTGCGTGAGTGCAGAAATGCGAAACATCGGACCTTTCCATCCAAAACGCTTGATGAAATCCTTTACCTTTGCGTCACGATCGTCTTCTGGGACCATGTCGAGCTTGTTCAGCACCAGCCAGCGTGGCTTGTCGAACAGGCTCTCGTCATATTTTTTCAACTCTTTCACGATGGCCTTCGCTTCTTTGACAGGATCAATGTTTGTGTCAAATGGTGCAAGATCAACGATATGTAAAAGCAGCCGTGTGCGCTGCAGGTGGCGCAGAAACTGCACACCCAGACCCGCACCATCAGCCGCACCTTCGATCAGGCCTGGAATATCGGCAATGACAAAACTTTTTTCATGGCTCACGCGCACCATACCCAGATTGGGATGCAAGGTCGTAAAGGGATAGTCAGCAATCTTGGGGCGTGCGTTGGACACGGCAGCGATGAAGGTGGATTTACCGGCATTAGGCATACCGAGCAAGCCAACATCGGCGAGCACTTTGAGTTCGAGCCGCAATTCACGACGCTCGCCTTCTTTGCCATCGGTTTTCTGGCGCGGCGCACGATTGGTCGATGTCTTGAAATGAATATTGCCCCAACCGCCTTCACCACCTTTGGCGAGTAGCGCAACCTGACCGTACTCAGTAAGATCGGCAATGATGGCGCCATCATTTTGATCGGCGATGAGCGTTCCTACCGGCATACGCAAATAAATATCGTCGGCACCTTTGCCGTAGCAATCCGAGCCACGTCCGTTTTCACCCCGCTTAGCGCGATGCAGTTTTGCGAAACGATAGTCAACCAGCGTGTTGATATTGCGGTCGGCCACAGCAAAGATGCTGCCACCCTTGCCGCCATCGCCACCATCGGGGCCGCCAAACGGCCGGAATTTTTCACGGCAAAACGACGCAACGCCATTGCCGCCATCGCCGGCGACGACTACGATTTTTGCTTCGTCAATGAACTTCATGAGTTTCTGCCGCTATAAAGTAAAAGGCCCTACCTGCGGCAGAGCCTTTTCGCAAGATGTTCGTGCCGGTCAGGCCGGTACGACCATCACAGTATGACGTTTTTGCGCACCCTTGACAGCGAAGTGAACCTTGCCATCGATGAGTGCAAACAGCGTGTGGTCCTTACCCATCCCAACATTTTCGCCGGGATGAAGCTTGGTGCCACGCTGACGAACAATGATGCCGCCCGCGTTGATGACCTGGCCGCCGTAGACCTTCACGCCCAGTCGTTTCGATTCTGAATCGCGGCCGTTACGCGTGGTACCGCCGCCTTTTTTGTGTGCCATTTAGTGCTCCTAATGACGGGTTGAGTCGGATCTGCGGGTTAGCCGTTGATCGAGACAATCTGCAATTCGGTATAGTTTTGACGATGTCCCTGACGCTTTTGATAGTGCTTGCGTCGACGCATCTTGAAAATCTTCACCTTGTCATGGCGACCCTGCGCCACTACCGTTGCAAGCACCTTGGCACCCTGAACCAGAGGCGAACCAAATTTGATGGTTTCACCGGCGCCCACTGCAAGCACCTGGTCCAGCGTGATTTCGGAGCCAATGTCTGCCGGTATCTGTTCTACTTTAAGTTTTTCACCAGCAGCAACCTTGTATTGTTTGCCACCGGTTTTTATGACCGCGTACATGGGAACCTCATTGATTGATCTATCGGGATACCGCTCTGACGCCTGGGGCGGCGCCTTTTCTTGCCCGGTCTGACGAACAGCCGTTGCCAATTCGGGAAAACCCCAAATTATACATGGACTAAGCACGCCGGTCAAAAAGCAATTGCGGGCAGTTTACGAGGCCCCTTTTGCCTGAATCAGGGCCGAGTCCAGGCCGAACCCGGCGCGTGAATACCAAGGCGCCGGCGTATAATCCCGCACTTTCGACGATGACCTCTCCATCTATCGTGTCCGCCCCCCAACCCGCGCCCCAGAATCAGCCTTTGAGTGTCATCGCGGCGGACATGCAAGCGGTCGATGCCGCCATCCGGGCACAGCTGCACTCTGATGTACCTTTGGTCAGCCAAATCGCCGACTACATCATTAGCGCCGGCGGCAAACGGATCAGACCGGCACTGCTGCTGCTGATGGCTAATGCCTGGGGCTACCGGGGCGATGCCCATTTCAAGCTGGCTGCCGTCATCGAATTCATCCACACCGCCACACTGCTGCATGACGACGTGGTCGACGAGTCTGACCTGCGGCGCGGCCGGCAGACCGCCAATGCGCTGTTTGGCAATGCCGCCTCGGTACTGGTAGGTGACTTTGTCTATTCCCGCGCGTTTCAGATGATGGTCTCGGTGCAGAACATGCGAGTCATGCAAATTCTGGCGGACGCCACCAACGTGATCGCCGAAGGTGAAGTTTTACAGCTGATGAACATGCACGATCCTGAAGTCACCGAAGCGCGCTATCTGCAAGTCATTCGCTCAAAGACCGCTAAGCTTTTCGAGGCAGCGACAGAACTGGGCAGCCTGCTCGCCGGCGCTTCGGAAGAACAGATCGCCGCGTCTGCCGAATATGGGCGTTCGCTGGGCACCGCTTTTCAACTTATTGATGATGTGCTCGATTACTCGGGCAAACAGAGCGATATCGGTAAAAATGTCGGCGATGATCTTCGTGAAGGTAAGCCAACGCTACCGCTGATCTACCTAATGCAGCATGGTAGCAAACAACAACGCGAGCTCGTGCGGCAATGTATTGCGCAAGGTGATGAAGCGCACTTTGACGAAATATTGTCCGCCATCACCAGCTCCGGCGCGCTGGAATACACTCGACAGCAAGCCCAAGATGCTGCCCGGCGCGCCAAAGATTCAACACGCGAATTACCTGAGGGTCGCTACAAGGAAGCACTGATTGCGCTGGTAAATTTTGCAGTCGAACGCAATTACTGAATCGCTGTCGAGAGAGAATCAAGCTGCCTTGCTGATGATTTTCGATTTCAGCTCCTGATACTCAGCATCACTGATGACGCCAGTATCAAAAAGTTTTTTTGCTTTTTCAAGGCTGGCAAATAGATCCCTCTCGTCTGATTTCCGCAAGCTCTGTCCGCCCACGTTTACGACGGAAGCACCACTCATTGCGCGCTTTCCTCGAGATCACGAATCCGATTTTTCTCTTCCCACTCCTGCTCCTGAGCTTGAGCGTGAGAATAGATAGTGGATGCAACTGCGCTGGGCAGGCCGTCAATGGCTGACCCGCGTTAAATGTTGATCCAAAGTCTGTGAGAGTTTTTAGTCTAGCTTGACTTCATTGTAGATTCAATCTTTGCATCACCTCCTGTGGTGTTGGAATGGGTGGAAACAAGCTCAAGTGCAAGGCTTTTTCTGCTTT
>SYFN01000139.1 GCA_005800405.1 Burkholderiales bacterium | reverse complement strand
GGTCTGGCCAATCTGATGTTGGCCAAGCGACGATTGATGGCCTTTCATGCCCAAGGTGCGTCCTGAAAATGGGATGCAGCGGAACAATCCGCTTAAAGCGGATAAATTCGCAGCGTTTTTAACAAACTTTTAAAATAATTTCCCAAAAATTAGGCAGTTCAAAAATTGCTGAGTAAAGTTCCTTGTAAAAGGGATTTGTTCAGCGCTTCCTTAAATCAATTTTAAAAGCTTTTCTTTAAGTTCTTACACGGACAAAATTCTTGCTATCGAGCGGCCGACGGGCTTTTCAGGCGAGGGGTATCTGGGTTCCCGTGGCCGCCTTTATCAGCCTGAAAAAACCTTCATTTCGTTTCGGTAGCAGTCCCAAAGGTCAAACTCGTTGTCTATGCCGCCACTGACTCCGCTCATTCTCAAACTGGCGCTCGACACCCCGCTTGACGTCGAATTTGATTACCGATGGCAGCCGAAATCGGCGGACGATCCACCACCCTGCATCGGCCAACTCGCGCTCGTGCCATTCGGCCGCCGGGAAGTCGTCGGGCTCATCGTTGCGGTACAAGAAAGCAGCGTTTATGCGCCTGAAAAAATTCGCGACGTTACGGAAATACGTCATCAACTGCCGCCCTTGTTGTCGCATTGGGTAGCCTTGTCGCGATTCGCGGCAGACTACTATCAGCGCCCGCTGGGCGAGGTCGTGGTGCCGTGCCTTCCCAAAAATCTAAGAGCCCTGAAAGCCACCGCACTCAATGCCGCTTTGAAAAAGACAGAAGCGCCCCCATTGGCAGCAAACACGACGGCATCGAAGGGCCCTGACCTGAATGCCGAGCAGCAAGCGGCAGTGGGCGCCATCAGCGCAGCGAACGAATACGGCGTCACCTTGCTCTTCGGCGTGACCGGCAGTGGAAAAACCGAGGTCTATCTGCGAAGCGCGGAAAAAATTCTCGACCGCGAACAACGACAGGGCACGCTTGCGCAAGTCCTGATACTCGTTCCGGAGATCAATCTGACGCCGCAGCTGGAAAACAGCATACGCGCACGCTTTCCCGGCTTGAGCATCGTTTCGCTACATAGCCAGCTACCGGAAGGTGAGCGAACCCGCAGCTGGCTATCAGCGCATTTGGGCTATGCATCCATCGTGCTGGGGACTCGTCTCGCCGTGCTCGCCTCCATGCCGAATCTGAAACTCATCATCGTCGATGAAGAGCATGATCCTTCGTATAAACAACAGGAAGGCCTGCGTTACTCTGCACGCGATTTGGCAATTTGGCGGGCTCGTGACCTGAATATTCCGGTGGTTATCGGCTCGGCAACACCGTCCATGGAGAGTTGGCATCACGCCGAAAGTGGGCGTTACAAAAAACGAGTGCTCGCCCAGCGCGCAGCGACGCAAGCCGTGTTACCGACCATATCGCTGATCGACATGGAGCGCATCAAGACAACCGAGGGCTTATCTCCGCCCCTAATCGACGCCCTGCGCACGCGATTGGCACGCGGCGAACAATCGCTTTTATTCCTCAATCGTCGGGGCTACGCTCCTGTCGTGCATTGTGATGCCTGCGGCTGGATCAGCCATTGCCAGCGGTGTACCGCCTTCATGGTCCTGCACAAACCCGAGAGGCGACTACGCTGTCACCACTGTAGCCTCGAGCTCAAGATCCCCTGGTCATGCCCCACCTGCGGCAATGTAAACTTGCAGCCACTAGGGCGTGGCACACAACGCATCGAAGAACACTTTCACGTACTGTTCCCCGAGGCGCGGGTGCTTCGCATCGATGCGGATTCCACCCGCAAAAAAGGCAGCGCCCAAGCCGCCTTTGAAACGGTGCATCGCGGCGAGGTCGATATCTTGCTCGGCACACAAATGGTCGCCAAAGGACACGACTTCCAGCGCCTAACGCTGGTGGGGGTAATCAACCCCGACACCGCATTGTTTTCACATGACTACCGGGCTGGTGAGCGCCTTTTCGCGCAACTCATGCAGGTTGCAGGCAGAGCGGGTCGGGCGGGGCAGCTGTCGCAAAGCGAGGTACTGGTTCAAACCCGCTACACGCAGCATCCCCTGTACCGCGCGTTGATTGCGCATGATTTTCCAGGCTTCGCAGCGGCCACCCTGGAGGAGCGCAGCAGCGCGGGCTTGCCCCCCTTTGTCTTTCAGGCCCTGCTCAGAGCAGAATCAAAGACCCTGAACATGGCGCTAGAATTTTTGCAGCACGCGCGGGAGTTGTTACCTCACCCCGGGATTGTCATCAATGAACCAGTACCGATGACCATGACGCGTGTCGCTGGTGTCGAACGGGCGCAGTTACTGCTGGAGTCACCTGCGAGAGGCGCATTACAACACTTTCTGAAGCGCTGGGTGCAGGAACTCCGCAAACAACCGACTCGCATACGGTGGACGCTCGAGGTCGACCCCATTGATATTTGAGTTTGACACTTATACGGCTTCCAACATGTACTTCAAAAAATCACGGACAAGAGCCCAATATGACGGACACAAAACGTGTCGTCACTGCGATACGAGCTACGAACCTTAAAGCATATGAGCGGCGCGAATCACCGCAGTCGTGCGCAACGCAGGCCCAACAGGGTCATCGGGTTTTGGCAGCGTCTCTCAGTCTTATTGCATTGGCGAGTCCAACTGACCCTCTTCTGCCAGCTGACGGATCATGCGTATCGTATCGATATCAGACTCTTTATATGCCTTGCGCCGGAAGTCGTTGTAAAAACCTTGTTCCGCGGTTTCAGGTGTATCCAGGTAATCATCGTAGGCAAATCTGACAAACAGTGCACCCGCTTGCGGCTCTTCTATTGTCATCGTCAAATCAGAAACAGGGATGTCGTTTTGCTGTGGCACATGATAGTGAACCTGATCCAGCAGCTTGAATCGCACTTCATCAACGATTTCCAGTTTTCCGAAATGAAGTCTGCGTGACAGGCCCTCTACAGAACGCTGCGTAATCTCGCAGCTATCGAGGCTAATCAGAAACAGCGTTGGGCGCTCCGCGCGCAACACGAGTCCGTGCCACAGTTGCGAGCGACTGAGTGGGGCAATCATGGGATTACCCAAATTGTTAATTTCAATGAGATGGGTGAATTTCATTGCGTCATCCTCGTAGAGTCCAGCGACTTTATCACGCCCGACAGCTAGACTTTCGATACAATGTTGCGCTTACCCACCTGCCTCACGCCGACGCACTCATGCAGTACGGTCTCAACTCTCCGCAACGAATTGCCGTCGACTACATCAATGGCCCTTGCCTCATATTGGCGGGCGCCGGATCGGGCAAGACACGCGTCATTACGCAGAAAATCGTGCATCTGATCGAGTCTTGTAACTACGAACCTCGCAACATCGCCGCGCTGACCTTTACGAACAAGGCCGCACTCGAAATGCGCGAGCGGGTCGGCAAACTACTGCGTGAGCCCGGACAGGCCAAACAACTGACGGTGTCCACGTTTCACTCACTAGGCGTCCATATTTTGCGTCGTGAAGCGCAGGCGTTTGGCCTCAAAGAGCGCTTTTCCATCATGGACAGCACCGATTGCTGCGCTATCGTGCAGGAGCTCGCGGCAACCACGGACAAAGGCGTCATTCGGCGAATTCAGAGTGCCATGTCCTTGTGGAAGAACGCATTACTGACACCTGAGCAGGCACTGGCACAGGCGAGCACCGAAGATGAGGATCAGGCCGCGCGCACTTACCGCAGTTATGTCGCGACCTTATCCAGTTATCAGGCCGTCGATTTTGATGACCTTATACGCTTGCCGGTCGAGCTGTTTCGTCAGGATGCGGCCGCACGCGGCCGCTGGCAGCGTCGGCTTCGATATCTGTTGCTTGACGAATATCAGGACACCAATGCCTGTCAGTATGACCTCGTGAAGTTGCTGATGACCGGCCCCGGCAAGAAGCCCATGTTCACCGCGGTAGGTGATGATGACCAGGCGATTTATGCATGGCGTGGCGCGCCCATGGAAAACCTGCGCATTCTTCAAGACGATTTTCCCGATTTAAAGCTCATCAAGCTCAAGCAAAACTATCGCTCCAGCACCCGCATTTTTCGGGCAGCGAACGCCGTTATCGCTAACAATCCCAAGTTATTCGAGAAATCACTTCGGCCCGAGCATGGCGCAGGCGACCCGGTCAAGGTCCTGGCCATGGACGATGACGAAGCCGAGGCTGATCAGGTAGCCATCATGTTGTCTGCCCACAAGTTTGAGTGGCGCGCGAAATTTTCGGATTATGCAATTCTGTACCGAGGCAATCACCAGTCGCGCGCCCTTGAAAAAGCCTTGCGTCGGGAGCGCATTCCTTATGTGATGTCAAGTGGCCAGAGTTTTTTTGATCGTGCTGAGATCAAAGATATCATCAGTTATCTCAGACTCATTGCAAATGCTGATGATGATCCCGCATTCATCCGCGCGGTGACTACGCCACGCCGCGGCGTGGGCCAGGCGACGCTGGAAGTGCTAAGTGAATTCTCCCGGCAGTGGCAATGCTCGTTATTCGAGGCCGTCTTCAAGGGTGGCATTGAGGCGCGCATGAATGAACGCCAGTTCGCACCCTTGCGCGAATTTGGCGATTTCATCAACCAGCTTGAAGCCCGTGCAATGCGCGTCGGCGCCGCGGGTACCGGAGAAAATCCGGCGCCGTGCTGGATGACCTGATGAAAGCCATCGACTACGAAGCTTATCTCTATGCGACATTCGATGACGAACAGGCGCAGGAAAAATGGCAAAACGTGCTCGACTTTACCGGATGGTTGAAAGAAAAGGGTAACGGTGGTCGTGATGCTGATAGCCCTGAAAAACCGTTAATCGAACTCACTCAAATGGGGGCCCTGATGAGTATGCTGGAGGGCCGCGATCAGGAGCCCGATGCCGTTCGCCTGTCTACGCTGCATGCTGCCAAAGCGCTGGAGTTTGGTCATGTGTTCATGGTGGGCGTTGAAGAAGGCATCTTGCCGCACAGGGGTGATCCGGATGCGCCGGCTGAGTTGCACGCACAGCGTATTGAAGAGGAGCGCCGTCTCATGTATGTCGGTATCACGCGTGCGCAGCGCAGTCTCACCCTTACCTGGTGCAAGAAACGCAAGCGCGCACGCGACAGCGTTCCTTGCGAGGTGTCGCGCTTTATCAAGGAAATGCGTCTCGACGAAGCGGATGCCTTGCCCGCAGATCACGAGATCATGACGCCCCAGGACAGGTTGGCGGGTCTCAAAGCATTGTTGCAAAAACCCAGAGCGGCCTGAGACCGTGCCGGATCGTGGCAAATCGGGTGGCGGTTTTCGCAACCCCCACAACCTTCCTGTCAAAGTCTGCGTGCAATGTGCCCGGCCGTTTGCTTGGCGAAAAAAATGGGCTGCGTCGTGGTCGGATCTCAAGTTTTGCTCCGATGCCTGTCGCAAACTGGCGGGTCAAGCAAGCAGCGCAAGCGGGTAACTTAAGGGCATCGCGTGCAGGTCGAAAACGCAAGAACTGATCAGCCGGATGTGGCGCAAAACTCTGCTGGCAAGACCCTTCTTCTGAAAATAACTATGTTAATATTTTCCACAGAAAGGATTGCCAGATGCGCTCTTCTGCAGAAAAACCCCATGAGTATGCTGATGCCGCGCAAACGAGCGCAGTGCTGACCAAGGCGGTAGCGCGTGCTGCCAGTCACCTTGGTTTGCCTCGCAACTTGCTGGCTCGGGTGCTCGGAGTTAGTCCGGCGACGGTGACCCGGATGTATGCCGGTGACTATCGGCTAGACCCGGGCCGCAAGGAATGGGAATTTGGGTTGCTGCTGGTGCGCCTGTTTCGCGCGCTAGACGCCTTGGTGGCTGACGAGCCGGGTGCGCGCGCCTGGCTGACCAGCGAGAATCGTGGCCTGGAGGCGCGGCCCATCGACCTGATAGACCATACGGAAGGATTGGTTCGTGTCGTTCACTACCTGGACGCCTCTCGCGCTGCAGTCTAGAGCCCGCCACTGGCAGGGCAGCCTCTGGCGTGTCGTTGACGCGAAGTACACGGCAGGTGCCATGAAGCTGGTGGATAGTCGTGAAGAGCAGGATATTCTTGATCGATTACTGTTGTCTCGGCGACCCGCACTTCCCGAGGTGTTTTCGGACCTCCATCCGGTGCTGGCAGCGCCGTTTCAGACCCATCCGCTGCGAACCGGATCACGCTTTCGCGCGGCGACAGATCCCGGGGTGTTCTACGGTGTACTCGCGGTAGATACGGCTTGCGCCGAGCAAGGTTACTGGCGTTGGAAATTTCTCAATGATGCGATTGAACTAGCCGAAATTGCGCCTGTCGCGCATACCGCTTTCAAATGCGAGGTGGCCACACAAGCAATCGACTTGCGTGAACGCTTGTTCGCCCGTGATGTTGGGCAGTGGATGCACAAGACCAGTTACAGCGCAACGCAGGTACTGGCACTCAGTGCTCGCAGCGCCAATCTCGGAGCGATTCGTTATGCTTCGGTGCGCGATCCTGTCCAAGGCGAGTGCGTTGCACTGTTGACCCCGGCCGCATTTGCATCGCCGCTGCCCCACCCGGTACGAGAAACCTGGTGGCTGCGCGTAAGGAGAGACGAAGTTGTGTGGCGCTGTGAGCAACGTTCGCTGGTATTTTCCTCGGAATCCTGGCAGTCAAACCAATAAGGGCATCGGCATGGAACTAGATGAACGACTGGTAAATCTCGAGATCAAGCTCGCCAGTCAGGACGATCTTCTCGATACAATGAATGAGACGATCTATCGCCAGCAAAAAAATTGATGAGCTCGATGCGCTTTGTGCTGCCCTGGCGCGCCGCATCACTGAACTACCTACGCAGGCAAGCGGAACGCTACCGCATGACAAGCCACCGCATTACTGATCTGATGATGAACGAAAAAATTCTGGCGTCATTGCGCGCGGAACTCAACGAACAAACAGCCCAGATGCACTGGAGTGAATTGCAGCGCTATTTTGCAGGTGGCACCCTGATCAGTGTTGCGCCCGAACTGGATCTTATTGATGTCGGCGCCAGTATCGCGGCCGACGACAAGGCCAGTGTGCAAGATTGGATGAAAGCGGAACTCTTGCATCGGGTAAGCGATGCGCAAGCCATGCAATGGCTGGCCCAGGATGCCTTGTTATGGACGGTGGTAGCCAAGCCATGGATATTCGTGCAGCATGAACGTCGAGCACCACCCAGTGCTTCCCACTGATGCGTAAACACCCGACAGCACGAGTGAGATCATGAGCATCAGTTGGTTCTTCACAAATTTGCTGGCCGCTTTTTTACTGCCGCCATTGTCTCCGGTGATTCTGGGCTGTCTGGGCTGGTGGCTGGGAAGGCGTTTCCGATATGTCGGTAATGCCATCATCCTGGTTTCGATCGCACTGCTGCTGGTCTTGTTTACCGGTGCCGGTTCATGTTTGCTGATGGCGCGGCTGGAAAATCGTTCCCTGCCAGTGCCGAATCCCAAGAGGGTTGATGCAAAGGCCATCGTAATTTTGGGTGGCGGCCGCTCGTTCGCAGCACCCGAGGATGGCGATCGGGATCAACCCGGTGCACAGACGCTCGCGCGCTTGCGTCATGGCGCTCGCCTTCATCGCCTCACCGGCTTACCGGTACTGGTCAGTGGCGGCGCACCAGACCAGGGTGGCGAGAGCGAAGCGGCTGTGATGGCCAGGGCCTTGCGCGAGGATTTCAAAATCCCGGTGCGCTGGATTGAAGTCACTTCCGAGAACACGGCGCAAAATGCCGCCCATGCGTCGACCCTGTTACGAGAAGCGGGTATTGATCGTGTATTGCTCGTTACCGATGCGATGCACATGCCGCGTGCGATGCAGATATTTTCCAAAACCGGGCTGGCAGTGGTGCCTGCGGCAACCGACTTTCGGTCGCGTAAACCGTTATCTGTGGCAGATTTCGTTCCCTCTGCAGGAGCGCTTCAAAACAGCCATTACGCCTTGCATGAGTGGATAGGCATGTTCTGGTATTGGCTTAGGTATTCCTGAACCCCTCGAACACAATACCGCTGGTGCCGTTTTACAGCCTAGCTTAGCCATTCTAGCGGTCCTGTCTGCGGCGTTTTGTGCCAGCGTATTTATTCAACCTGCCGTGTTATCTCTACCCGGTGCGAGCAATAATGATGATCCACAAGCAAAAATCCCGGCCTGAAGCCCGCAAGTCGAGATGTATTCAAAGGAGCGAACGGTACTTTATTTTGCTGCGGGTTCCTTGAACTTCGCGCCACTTGCGTTAGCAATGTGGACCACAGCGCGCGCGACTTCAAGATCATCAAGATCAGGATTGCCACCTTTGGCGGGCATGCCGCGAATACCCTTGACCGCATGAGATACCAATGTGTCGTAGCCTTGCGAAACGCGCTTGGACCATGCGCCGCTGTCACCCATTTTTGGTGCGCCGGCCGCACCACTTCCATGACAGGCGACGCAAGCGGCGTTATAAACTTCAGCACCCGCTTTGAGCTGGCGAGGTGCGCTTGCATCGATCAGCGTATAGCCTTCATCAGCGACTGGCCTCAAGCGCGCCGCTATCGCTTCAGGTGATTGGGAGTTGGAGCCTGCGCCGACTTTGGGTGTGCTGCTGACATATTGCACCAACAATACGATGACAATAATGGGAACGACAAAACCAGCCACAACAGCTGCGATTACTTGCTTTGGTGTTTTAATAACGGATTCGTGCTCGTCGTGCGCGTCGCTCATGATGTCCTCGGGGCATGTTCAGCCTGCTGCAAGATCGCCTTGCGACGTGTGATCAGCCTGCCTTACTGGCTAAGAATAACAAGCCCTTGATTATAGACGAAGCGCCATAACTTGACCCTGAGCGCCCAGTCGCTTCATGGACTGCCCGACCGAAACCCGGTATCCTTGGCGGTCTTCCGAAACACCCAGACCGCGCGGCTGTAGCTCAGTGGATAGAGTTTTGGCCTCCGAAGCCAAGGGTCGCTGGTTCGATTCCAGCCAGCCGCGCCAGCTTTCAAGAGTCCTTACCGGACACGACGCTCACATGTCATTCCCGGGACGTGGTTCACCTTGTGACTGGATGGCATGGGTTGTTCTGGGTGCGCCGCTTGCTGTCCGTGCTGGCGGGGCTCTCCCGCTTCGAGAGTAATCCCTGTCTGTAATGCCATACGGCCTTCAATATCCACGGTACAGAGCGCCTAACGAAACTGGTTGAAACCGTTTTCAATAGCCAATCAGGGTTGCTTCCCAGTTTGCAGCAACTTGAACTGGAAAGGCATCATCGTGTCAGCGACATCGATACTAATCAGTACCGCATCGGCTTGACTTTCTCCGGGTACCACCAACCGAACTAGCTGACTGAGGGGTTTACCCTTGGCATCTTTAAGCGGTCTGTCGATCAGATATTGGTGGGTATCTCCCTGGACCAGCAGCACAGGCTTTCCCCATGCAGCGACCTCTTCTACCAGAGCGGCATTCCAGCGCACAAATCCAGAGCCCTTTCGTGGTTCTCCAAAAAACGTGTCCGCCTGCATTGCCAAGACGACTGCCACATCAAGGTTGGCTTTGGCCTCGGCAAAAGTTTCTCGTAGCCACGCAATATTTGCGTGTTCGCGCGCCGCAAACTCGCTGGACGATGGCAAGCCCGGCTGCAAATTGTTGTTGGAGCCCACCAGATGCAAGGTTGCAAAGCGGACTTTGCCTTGTGACCAGCGACGATTTTCTACATAGGAGGAAAATGATTTTTGACTTGACTGCGTCTGCAACGTCAGACGTCGTTTACCCAGACTTTCATTCGAGGCAAAAAACAGCTGACGAATTTTTTCCAGACGCTCCAGTGGGTCGTAGCGACCGTTGTTGCCCCGGTGGCAGTCGGTCCACTCATTGTCGCCGGGGGTATAAATCAGTGGGCGATCAAATTGTTCAAACAGCTCTCGAACGTTCAGAAAAGACTCATCCGAACAGACAGTGCTCCCGGATTTTATGTCGCCCACATGAAGGGTAAACGCCAGTGGTTGGCCATTCAGTTTGTCGATCAGTGCAGCAAATTCTTCGTGCGGCCCATAGGGAATGTCGCCAATGGCCGCGAAAGTAAATGACTGGGCGAATCCTGAGCCAGGAATAATCAGCGCGCATGTCAGCGCTAATGCGCCAAAGATTCTGGAAACAAGCATGAGCAGGTCCGGTGATGACATCGTGCATCGGAGTGACGCCGAAATGGTCCACCGATTATACCGAACATTTCAGAACCGGTAGCCCACCATCACGCGTCCCACCGTCGATTTGGGATGCAAGCTCTCGCTACTAAAAGCGGTAAAGACGGCCGGATCTCTTTGGGCAGCGCTAAAACGGTCAAAGCGTATGCTTTCCACCTCAATCTTGAGGAAACCGACTTTTTCAAAGGTGGTCTGCATACCGAGTCCGATACCGGTGCCACTGAGACTGCCGCTGCCGGAGAATGAAGTTATTGTGTTGCACGTACCGTTATTGCAGTCCAGCCACAAATCGGACCGTTCGCTCACAGAAGCCTGGTGGTGCGAGAGGGACAGATAAGCCAGCGTGGTGTCGCTCATGCGGAACGCAGGTTTGAGGGCCACAAACCAGTTGCGCTTAGATCGCCATTCCCGGCCTATTTCGCTGAAGTAGCCATTTTGAGCAATCAGCAGAGCAGCCGTCGAAAGACGGGTGCTGCTTCCGACATCCCTGCCGGCCTCCATCATCAACAGATACTTTGATCCTAATGGGTAAAGATAGCCGACAGCGATGGTGCCGCGGAACTCAGTTTGGCCCGAATCTGTTTTCAAGGTGGACGGCAGGCTGTCGAGCCCGACTAAACCGGCGTTCCCGGCAGTTGTCGCGTCAGAGGCGATCCCGGCTGCCATGTAAAAACTGGGCTTGTCATCAGCGAATGCCGCCAGTGACGTTGCAAGCGCCAGTAAAAACGCACCGTACTTTTTCCATTGCATAGTTTTCAACCCAATTTTATTGTCGGGGAGACAAGCTATCACTGGCCGATGGCCTTGCAGACACCATCGATGTGCTACCGCTGGTCGCTTTACAACCGACGGCATGCCAAGCGCCGCGCCAGCGTGGCGTGTGCAACACAAGCCGCGGAAAAATCAAGTGGGCGCTACCGATTGCGCATTAATCTTGCCAGTCGACCTAGGGAAGCGCTGAACAAATCCCTTTTACAAGGAACTTTACTCAGCAATTTTTGAACTGCCTAATTTTTGGGCAATTATTTTAAAAGTTTGTTAAAAACGCTGCGAATTTATCCGCTTTAAGCGGATTGTTCCGCTG
>SYFN01000138.1 GCA_005800405.1 Burkholderiales bacterium | reverse complement strand
GGTGATGTTCTTCAGTGCTTTCTTTGGCGCCTTGTTCTATGCGCGCTCGATCAGCATGCCTTGGCTGGCAGATCTGGATCACAAGGTCCTCTGGCCTGACTTCGCGGCCAACTGGGGTAACACCGGTCCGGCAGGCGTGATCGAAAAATTCGAGACTATGGGTCCGTTTTGGATCCCGACGATCAACACCGCATTGCTCCTGAGTTCGGGTGTCACGCTTACCATCGCCCACCACGCCCTTCGTGAAGGGGAGCGTAATAAGACCGCGATCTGGCTGTTTTTCACCATTCTTCTAGGTGCGATCTTCATGGGCTGCCAGGCGTACGAGTATGCGCATGCTTACAGCGATCTGAACCTGAAACTCACCTCAGGTATCTACGGCTCGACCTTTTTCATGTTGACGGGTTTCCATGGTTTCCACGTCACTATGGGCGCAATCATGCTATCCGTCGTTCTGTATCGTGTGCTCAAGGGTCATTTCACCCCGGATCATCACTTCGCGTTTGAGGGTGCGGCTTGGTACTGGCACTTCGTTGATGTGGTGTGGTTAGGCTTGTACGTCGTCGTTTACTGGCTGTAAATGCTGTAAGCATGAAGAAAGCCGCACCTCGGTGCGGCTTTTTGTTCATGGGGCGTATCAAAAACGCGGTTTGTCTCGACGAACCGCGCAGGGCAGCAAGGACGCTGGTTAGTAGGCAATACCCGTCGGTTGTATCCATCCCAACCTGTGTGCGACCAGAATCAGCACAAACAGCAGAATGGAAAACCCGACCCGAAACGCAAGTGCTTGTACGGTGCGGTTGCTGCGACCCTTATCGCGCATCAGGAACACCAGCGCCGAAGCGAGACTACCAATGATCAGAATGAACGCAATGACAACCAGAATTTTCATGATAAATGGCGCAGGGAACCACCAGCGCACCGGCAAGACCGAAGACTTTCGTTTATTAAGCACGTCATTGTAATGCGATTGCACTTTCGTTTGCGCTGGATCCCTCTGATCGCGACTCTGGTGGTGGCGGGGATTGGTATCGCACTGGGCAACTGGCAAACCCGGCGAGCAGAAGAAAAAATCGCGATTGCCGATGCCATCGCCGCGCGTAACCAGCTTGACCCGCTGCCAGTGAGGGCATTGCCCGAGAACGCAGTCCCCGGAGAATTCAGGCCGGTCACGGTGAGTGGCAGCTTCGTCAGGGAATGGCCGGTTTATCTGGACAACCGTCCTTTGAATGGCAGGGCAGGCTTTTACCTTTTGATGCCATTGCGCGTAACAGGTAGCGAGCGCGTGGTGTTGGTGCTGCGAGGCTGGTTTCCACGGGATCCTCAGGATCGCCAGCGCTTGCCCAGTATTCCGGTGCCGCAGGATGAGGTCAACGTTACCGGCCGGGTGCGCACCTCGGTGGGCAAGCTGATGCAGTTGGGTGAAACGCCGGCGCTGACGCCGGGGGCGGTCGTGCAAAACGTGGGCATTGAAGCGCTGGCCACCGCAAGCAGACTACCGCTACAAAATTTTATAATCGAGCAAACCAATGATCTCGGCGATGGTCTTGTCAGGGACTGGCCACTCCCCTCAGCCGGTGTCGATTCCCACCGTGCTTATGCATTTCAGTGGTATGCCCTGTCGGCTGCTGCTTTTCTGTTTTTTATCGTGACTGGATTTCGTCGTGCAAGCAAGCCAAACGCCTGATTCAACAACTGTCGGTACCAGCAAACGCAGCAATCGCATGCTCTTCATCGTGCTCGCCGTGTGCGCAGCACCGCTGATCTTTTCCTATTTCACTTATTACGTCATCAAGCCTCAGAGTCGAACGAATTACGGCGATCTAATCGATCCACGTGCTTATCCGATACTCGAGCTCGGCCTGAAACAACTTGACGGAGAGGCGGCGGCACTTCAGCAATTCGCTGGCAAATGGATTTTGCTTCAGGTGGATCAGGCTGCCTGCGCCAAACCCTGCACCGACAAGCTTTACTACATGCGGCAGCTGAGGCTGACTCAAGGCAAGGAAATGGATCGTATCGAGCGTGTGTGGTTGATCACCGATGATGCGCCACTGGATACGGCTTTAATGAAGCAATATGACGGCACGCACTTGTTGCGTGTCGATGCAAAAAAACTCGCGGCATGGCTACCGATACAAGAAGGCACGCAAGCGGCAGATCATCTGTATATGATCGACCCGCTCGGCAACCTGATGATGCGCTTCCCTAAAGATCCGGATGCCAACAAAATCAAGAAAGACATCACGCGTTTGCTCAAGGCTTCGCGCATAGGATGATCCCATGCTGATCGGGCTTGCACTCAAAGCGCTGCTGGTAGCGCTGATACCCGCGACGATTGTTTATTTATCGCGCGGTACCGATCGCTACAAAAAGCTGGCTTGGGCGACCGTATTTTTTACCTTTGATCTGATTGTTTTCGGTGCTTTTACACGACTCACCGATTCTGGCCTCGGCTGTCCCGACTGGCCAGGCTGCTATGGGGAAGCCAATCCCTTTCTCGCGCATCACAATATTCGCGCCGCCGAGACCCTGATGCCGACGGGTCCGGTCACGGTGTTCAAAGCATGGATAGAAATGATTCATCGCTATCTGGCCATGGGCGTCGGTGTGCTGATCATTGCCGCGCTTGTATTCGGAAGGCGACTCTGGTGCTCGAACCGACAATCCCGATACGCGCCGCGCCTACCGGCTTTTCTACTGTTCTTTGTGTGCGTCCAAGGCGCGTTCGGTGCATGGACTGTCACGCTGAAGCTGCAGCCGATCATCGTGACCATTCACCTTTTGCTGGGCATGTCACTGCTGGCGCTATTGACCTGGCATGCATTGCGACAAAGCGAGCACTTACCCGTCGCTGATGTATCGAGTGGACTCCGTGTTCCTGCAGCGCTGGCGTTATTCGCAGCGTTCATGCAAATTGGCTTGGGCGGTTGGGTCAGTACCAACTACGCTGCGCTCGCGTGCGGTGGTTTTCCTTTGTGTCAGGGTGACTGGATGCCCGCCATGGATTTCACGCATGGCTTCACGCTCTGGAGAGCCCTGGGCATGACCGCTGCTGGCGACTACCTTCCCTTTGATGCGCTGGTTGCGATTCACTGGGTGCATCGACTGTTCTCTGTCGTCGTCGTTGGTCTGGTGGCATGGATTGCGCACCGTGCCTGGAAAACTCCCGGCACGGAGCGACTGGGCCGAGCCTTGTTGTGGCTGATACTGCTACAGTTTTTTTCGGGTATGGCCACGGTATTGCTTAATTGGCCACTGACGATCGCCGTGTTGCATAACGCTGGCGCAGCGCTCCTAGTGCTCTTACTCACCATGCTAAACTACCGACTTTCTCAGCCTGTGGAAAAGGCCGCCGAATTCCGGGTCAGCCACTCGCCCGCATGATCGATCTGTCATGACCACCCTCACCGTACAACCCAATCGAATTGCACAGTACTGGGCGCTGACCAAGCCCCGTGTTACGCAATTGGCCGTTTTTTGCGCGGTGATCGGGATGTTCCTCGCTACCCCCGAACTGCCCGACTGGCGTTTGCTGATATCCGCCACGGTAGGTATCTGGTTGGTGGCGGGTGCGGCCTTCGCCGTGAACTGTCTCGTAGAGCGTGAGATCGATTCGCGCATGGCGCGCACTGCTCGCCGACCCATGGCGCGCGGTGAAGTCACCGTACCGCAAACCCTGGCATTCTCGGGCGTGATTGGCGGCGCTGGTATGTGGGTGCTGTACAACCTCGTCAATCCGCTGACCATGTGGCTGACCTTCGCCACCTTTGTCGGCTATGCGGTCATTTACACGATCATCCTCAAGCCGGCGACGCCGCAGAATATTGTCATTGGTGGTTTGTCAGGCGCCATGCCGCCTGCACTGGGCTGGGCAGCGATTGCCAATGATGTGCCCATGCAGGCATGGATACTGGTGTTGATCATCTTCGTCTGGACGCCACCGCATTTCTGGGCGCTTGCGCTCTATCGTCGCGACGATTATGCAAAGTCGGGTTTGCCGATGCTGCCCATTACGCATGGCATGGAGTTCACGCGTTTTCATGTCTGGCTCTACACCATCATTCTGTTCGCCACCACGATGCTGCCATTTGCGGTACGCATGAGCGGCCTGATTTATCTGGTGAGCGCGGCGATACTGGGTGCGATTTTTCTCTGGTACGCCTGGCGCATCTACCGTCACTACAATGATCTCATTGCACGCAAGGCATTCACCTACTCGATCATTTATCTGTCCTTGCTTTTTGCAGCGCTCTTGATCGATCACTATTTCCGTTTCTGATCATGAGCAAGCTGTTGTGTCCACTGGCCTGGATGTTGGCTTGTGTCTTGATCTTGTCTGGCTGCGATCAAAAAAGTTTGCCTCTGCCTAAAACGGCGTTTGCCAATACCGATATCACGGGCCTCGACTACGGCAAGGATTTTTCGCTTACCGACCACAACGGCAAGCCGCGCACGATTGCGGATTTTCGGGGCAAGCTCGTGTTTGTTTTTTTCGGTTACACACACTGCCCGGATATCTGCCCGACCACCTTGTCCGACATGGCCGGCATCATGACATCCTTGGGGTCCGATGCCGACAAACTGCAAGTCTTGTTCATCACCCTCGATCCCGAGCGCGATACGCCTGAAGTGATGGCAGGGTACGTGCCCGCATTCCATCCTGGATTTCTGGGCCTTTACGGCGATCGAGCGGCGACAGAAAAAGTCGGGCGCGAATTCAGAATTTTCCAGCAGCGTGTGCCGGGGCCCGATGGCAAGAGCTACACCATCGATCACACAGCGGCCAGCTATGTGTTCGATACGCAGGGTCATCTGCGGCTGTTTGTGCGTCACGGGCAGAATGGTGCGCCGCTGCTTAATGACCTGAAGCTACTTCTGTCCGAAAGTTAGGTCGATGCTGAATCAATCGCCTTTGTAGGCGGAGCCAGCGCGGCTATGCGACGCAGGGACCCGCAAAATCGAGGGCTTGGCCTCATTGACCTTGCCACTAACGTTGCTGGTTTTATTTCATCAGTGTTTCCTCAGACGGTATTGAATGTCCACGAAAAAAGCGCCTCAATTTCGAGGCACTTTTTGTCTAGAGTACAGAAGTACAGAAAAACTTTACGCGTACTCAGCCAGTGCCGATTTCATCTTTTTCATTGCAGCGACTTCAATCTGGCGTATGCGCTCGGCCGACACGCCAAACTCAGCAGCCAGTTCATGCAGGGTCGCGCCCGAGCCGTTATCGTTGGCTAGCCAGCGTGATTCGACGATGCGACGCGAACGATCATCCAGCTTAGCGAGTGCGGTTTGCAGTCCTTCGGATTGCAGGCGATCGCGCTGTTTGGCTTCCAGTACCTTGGTCGGCTCCGAATGCTCAGCTGAGAGATAGCCGATTGGCAAGAGACGATCATCGTCATCATCTTTGGGTGATTCCAGCGCGATGTCGTGTCCGCCCATGCGCGTTTCCATTTCGATGACTTCTTCGCGCTTGACGTCCAGCGTCTTTGCCAACGCATCGACCTGATCCGGTGTCATCGTGTCCAGACCAGACTTGTGGCTGCGTAGATTCAAG
>SYFN01000137.1 GCA_005800405.1 Burkholderiales bacterium | reverse complement strand
GTGCCAGCCAAGCGGCTTACACCTCGGGCGGTGAACAACAAATGTGCGCGATTGGCCGGGCTTTGATGGCCAACCCCACCATGGTCTTGCTGGATGAGCCCTCCATGGGACTGGCGCCGTTGATGGTCGCGCAGATTTTTGATGTGATCAGAGAGATTGCGCAACAGGGCGTGACGATACTACTGGTGGAACAAAATGTGCGACAGGCCTTGGCAGTTGCCCACCGCGGCTATGTGATGGAAAGCGGCCGTATCGTTTTGCAGGATACGGCCGATCACCTATTGAACGATGAGCGTGTCAGGGAAGCTTATCTGGGCGGCTGACAACTTGGGCTTTAACGGATGTCGCGTGCCACCACTGCTTCATAATGTCCCACACCATCAAGGATGATGGCAGTGCGCTGACCTTCGCCGATGGATCGCACCGCCTGCTTGCCATCAAGATCGGCAGTCACCATCTGAAAGCGAAAATAACGACCCTTTTGCTGCCCGAAATAATCGTGATTGATCTGGTCGATTAGCCAGGATGTGAGTGTCGTATCCGAATGCAGTGCGTGACTGGTCTTGATTTCGTCACCACTTTTTTGCGCCAGCTGTTGCTTGTAGTACATTGCCTTGTCGACGTGATTGCTGTGGTAATCGCCTGTCACATGCTGGAGCATGGAGATAATCAGGCAGTTATTGCTGTTACCTGAGTTCGGCTTGACATCAAAGCCGTGAGTACTCAAACAATGTTTTAGTTTGTCGATCAGTTTTTGCTGTGCCTTGTATTCGGTATCCAGAGCTTGTTGTTCAGTAGACAGGCTCAACGCGATGGCGAGTTGCAGCGCTTCGTCCTCAGCCTGTTCAATGTCCTTATTGGACGTGTTCTACAAGGCTGCCTTTGGTTGTCCTGCGTTCGCGGCATCCGCATCGCGGTCGTCGGTGGACAAGCTCGCGGCAATGGCCATTTGTAGTGCCTCTTCGTTCGCGTACTCAATTTCTTGGGCAGAAGTGCTATGCAAGGCTGCTTTTTGGGTTTCTGTAAGATAAGGCGCCAAGGCTGTTTGATCGTCTGGCAAGGACCTCGAAGGTGAGGTGGTAGTACGGAAGGGTGACATGATGATCTCCGGTGCAAGGGTTAACGGAGATAGGTGGTAATAAGAGCCCTCCGGTTCCGTCCCTGCAGTTCGACCGCATCTTTTCATCAAGCGTTAAAATCGGCTGAGTGTCACTCAGTGAAAATTAGCCTGGTCAACAGTGGCATGATTCCAACAACTCTAAATTGGTATGGCTCATGATGAAGCTCTACAGCTACTTTCGCAGCTCCGCATCCTACCGCGTGCGTATCGCCCTCAACCTGAAGGGTTTGCCCTATACCGTCGTGCCGGTGCATCTGCTGAAAGACGGCGGTGAACAACTGACGCCTGCTTATCGCCAGCTGAGTCCGGATGCGCTGGTACCCGCATTGCAGCTGGACGAACAAGCCGCGACCCTGATCCAGTCACTGGCCATCGTCGAATATTTGGAAGAGACGCATCCCGATCCGGCATTGCTGCCAAAGGATGCGCTGGATCGTGCCAGGCTACGCAGTCTCGCACTCTCGATTGCCTGTGACATCCACCCGCTCAATAATCTGCGGGTGCTGCGGTATCTGGTTAATGAGATGAAGCTGTCCGAGACCGACAAGGATCGCTGGTACAAACACTGGGTGGAGCAAGGACTTGCCAGCGTGGAGAAAATTCTGTCGCGTGATAGCAGAGTGGGGCGTTATTGTTTCGGCGATACGCCGGGATACGCGGATTGTTTTCTGGTGCCACAAGTCGCGAATGCGCAGCGGATGCAGTGTGATTTATCGGAGATGCCGACCATTATTCGTATCAATGCCGCCTGTCTCGAGCTTGAGCCATTCGCGGCAGCATCGCCCGGGAGACAGCCGGACGCGGAGTAAACCACCCTGCGTCCGGTTACCTTCGTTATCAGGATTTTTTGTAGCGCACCACTTTTTGGCGCTGCTCGCCCAAACCTTCGATACTCAGATGCATCTCATCACCGGGCGCAAGAAACTGTTGAGGCTTCATGCCCATGCCCACACCCGGTGGTGTACCTGTGGCGATGATATCGCCCGGCATCAGCTTCATGAAGCGACTCAGATAACTGACGATTTTCGCGATTGAAAAAATCATCGTACGTGTATTGCCAGTCTGGCGGCGCTCGCCATTGATATGCAGCCACATTCCGAGGCGTTGCGGATTGGGTATTTCATCCTTCGTCACCAGCCATGGGCCCACCGGACCAAAGGTGTCGCAACCCTTGCCCTTGTCCCACTGCGGTCCACGTTCGAGTTGGAAGGCGCGCTCGGACACATCATTGATCAGGCAATAGCCCGCCACGTAATCAAGAGCAGAGTTCGCACTGACGTACTGTGCTTTGGTACCAATCACGACCCCGAGCTCGACTTCCCAGTCAGCCTTGCTGAAATCCTTGGGCAGCATCACATCGTCATCCGGTCCGGAAAGCGAGGTAATCGCCTTCATGAAGACGATCGGTTCGGCCGGAATGGGCATGCCCGATTCGGCCGCGTGATCCAAGTAGTTCAGGCCTATGCCAATGAATTTCCCCACGCCCGAGACAGGTGTTCCAAAGCGCGGCTTGCCGCGCACGGTCGGAAGCTTTGCTGGCTTGAGTTTCGCAAGCTTTGTCAGTGTCTTGTCCGATAGTTGAGCGGGCCCGATGTCGTCAATGATGTCTGACAGGTCGCGCAGCTTGCCTTCCTGATCAATCAATCCGGGTTTTTCGTGGCCTGGGCGGCCGTAACGTACCAGCTTCATAGTTATCCTTTGTCGTGGGTTTACCGTGCGGCATGGCCTTAGCCCTGATGCCGGTAGGCATTATGCCCCTGTTCGGTTCGAGCCCCGAAATTTCCGAGCCCGTGGTCTTATGGAACACCGGTATTCTCCAACCGGTTTATGCAGATATGATATTTTCCTTAGGTTAATTTTTTTGTTGGGAGAAATGGTATGCGATACCAGCTGCGCAAGAATGTGAAATTTATCGGCTGTACCCTAGGCCTGGCTTCTGTGCTGCTGATGTCGCCCAGCTTCTCGGCGCCGGGTGAAAAAGATTTTCTGGAGGTGCCACCTGAGCGCATCGTCTGGAAAGATGCCGGTCGTGGGGTCAAGATCGCGGTCATTTTTGGTGATCTGAACAAGCCGGGTCAATACGTGATCCGTGCGAATTTTCCACCCGGCGTGATGAGTTCGCCGCATTTTCATGACGAAGACCGTCATGTCACCGTCATTAAAGGCACTTGGTACGCTGGCAAGGATGACAGCTGGGATCCGGTGGCGACCGTGCCACTCAAGGCGGGCAGCTACATGTTTCATCCAGCCGGTGGTGTGCATTACGACGGCGGTGGTGAAGAGGGTGCGATTGTTCAGATCGTAGGTTTGGGGCCAAGTAAAACGACCTTCCTTTATCCGAAAGAGGGCAGCTTCGGCGAACCCCGCAAACTCAACTGACTACAACGAATGAAAATTTTTTTACTGGCTTTGGCCTTGGTATCTGTCTGCGTATCTGCTCATGCAGAATGGATCGCTTATCATCGTCACGCAGAAGCTGAGGAGTTTCATGAAATCACCCCTGTAAGTCGCGAGCAGGGACGCATTCAGTTATGGACACTCACCGACTACTTCACGCCCATCACCACGCTGGAGGGCAGTGAAGTCTCGTCCGAAAAAGTCCTTACGACCATTGATTGCGAGAACAAAAAAATGGGATCGGAGCAGGTGATTCGTTACGCGCGTCAGCAAGCGCAGGGTGCGATAGTCAGTGTGATGGAGACCAAACTGAGGCTGGTATCCGTTCGTGCTGCCAGTGCCGATGCGGTCTTGCTGGAGAAGCTGTGTCGGTAAACTGACCGACTTGAAGCTCATGGTCCCGCCGACAGGAATCGAACCTGT